>CALFYR010000534.1 GCA_937954195.1 uncultured Dehalococcoidia bacterium | reverse complement strand
TTCGCCTGCGGCCTCCGGGCCCTCGCAGGTGCTCGTTGAAACCACCTGGGCCGACCGCGAACGTCTTGCCACCTACGAGGAGACCCGCCAGACGCTGCTGGACCTTGTGGCGAATTACCCCGATGAGGTGGTCAGCGGCTCCGTCCAGGTGTTCGACATGGAAGTTATCCGCGACACCAAGGATGTGGCCTTCCGGTTCGGCAAGGGAGCGGCGGCGACGGTCATCGGTTCGCTGCTTATCGGCGGGTTCATGGTCGGTGCTGGCCTCACCATCTTCGCTCACGAAGGGACGGCCGCCGAGGGTGGTGGAGACGGCAATGGCAACGGCGGCGGAGAGGACCCGTTCCTGGTGATCGCTACCGACAACCGTTTCGACAAAGCCGAACTTCGCGCAGCGCCGAACATCGAAGTCACCTACACGCTCGAGAACCGGGGGCAGGCGCCGCACAACCTGACGTTCCTCGATCGTGAAGGCGGCACCGTGCTGGCTGACGGTGCAGAGGGTGAGATTATCTTCGGCGGAGCCACGGCTCAGACCATCTTCACGACTCCCGGCGCGGGGACCTACTGGTTCCTGTGTGAAGTCCACCCCACCGAGATGAATGGCCCGTTCATCGTCGAAGAGGGAGGACCGGGCGGCGAAGCCCCACCTGCAGAGGGTGAAGGCGGCGAGGCGGCCGGCGGCGAGTAGCGCCAGCCCAGAGTGACGTTACGAATCAAAGCCCCACCGGTGAACCGGTGGGGCTTTTTTCCGCAAACCGAGAGGCGCTACTCGAACGCGCCGTCGGCCAGCAGTTCCACGAACTCGTCGTCGCTCAGGCCCACGAGCTCCTTGTAGACGTATTCGTTGTCCTCGCCGAGGCACGGCGCTGCCTTATGAACGTGCGCGGGTGTTCCTGATAGCCGGAACGCTGGCGAGTCGTACCGCCGCAGGCCCATGCAGGTGTGCTCCAACTCAACAAAGTGCCCGCGGTGAGCCAACTGCGGGTCCGCGTGGATCTCCTCCGGAGATTGCACTATCCCGCACGGCACGCCGAACGACTGGAACAGCTCGACCACCTGCTTCGTCGTGAACTTCCGGATGGGTGGCCCCTCGACTCCTTCTTCGGTCTGCTACTCGTCTTCGGTCTCGTTGCGGGTGAAGTCCTCGAACCAGAACCCCAGGTGCCGGTCGATCTCCTTCTGCTCGTTGATGCGCTGCCAGCGCCGCCGCATGCGGTCCATGTCGCACCACTCCGGTCGGCCGAGCGCCGCCTTCAGGCCTTCCCAGTGTTTCTCCGTCGTGCAGGCGACCGCGACGTAGCGGCCGTCACGGCACTTGTAGGCGTTGTGCGGCGCCGCTTCGATGTCGTGGTTGCCCAGGCGAACCTGCTCGTGGCCATTGGCCGTCCAATCCAGGATGGCCGTCCACAGGCCATGCACGCCCGCTTCCATCTGGCTGAAGTCGATGTGCTGGCCCTTGCCCGTCCGCCGCCGGTAGTCCAGGGCCGCAATCAGCGCCAGGGCGGCGAAGTGCGGCACCAGAAAGTCCGTGTAGGCCACGCCGGTACCAATGGGTGGCCCGTCCTCGAAACCGGTGAGGTGGTTGAAGCCGGCCGCGGCCTGCAACACGTGGCCGTACCCGCTGTACCCGGCCCACGGGCCGGTCTGGCCATAGAGCGGCATCGAAATCATGATCAGGTCCGGCCGGATCTCGCGGAGCTTCTCGTACTCCAGCCCGAATCGTTCCATCGTCCCCGGGGTGTACGACTCCGTGACGACGTCGCACTTCTCGACGATGCGGCGCGCCAGTTCGGGCCCCCTGGGGTGCTTCAGGTTCACCGTGGCGCCGAGCTTGGAGCTGTTGAACCCGGCGTAGTACCCGGAGCCATCAACGTGCGGCACGTCATTCACAAAAGGCCCCACGCGCCGCAGGGTCTCCGGGTAGGTCGATGACTCGATGCGGATGACCTCCGCGCCGTGGTCGGCCAGGTAGCGCGAGACAATTGGCCCAACGCCCACCCAGGCAAAGTCGGCGACCCGTATGCCCTGGAAGGCGGGCGTGTAGTTTTTCGTTTCGGTCATGGCTATATCACCATCTTCAGCTTCAGGCGGCGCAGTTCGGCCGCATCCATTCCGAGTTCGCCGCCATAGATCTGCTCGTTGTGTTCGCCCACGTGTGGCGCGCGGCCCCGTTGCTTCCACGGGGTCTCCGCCAGCTTGAACGGCGCCCCGGGATAGATGAACGACTCGCCGATGTCCTCATGATGCACGCGAACCCAGTACTCCCTGGCCGCCAGCTGCTTGCTTTCGACAATCTCCCTTGGCCCGAAGACCGGCGCCCAGCCGAGTCCGCGCTTCTGCGCCTCGGCCACCATTTCTTCTTTCTTCCGTTTCTTGCAGAAGGCGGCGAAGGTTTCTTCGACGAACGTGCGCTCCTCTGGCTGGAGCGCGGGCGGCACCGCACCCAGCTTGGCCCGCCACGCGGGCGCATCGAGTCCGTTTGCCTCGCCAACTTCCGCCAGCCAGTCGATCACCGTCTCTGAATTCGGACCGATGGAGCCACCGGCCTGTAGCGCCGTCAGCCAGCCGTCCGCCGTCTCGAACAGGTAGCGCGCACCGCGTATGCCCGAGGCGTTCCGGAACATGCCTGGCCCGAAGGTGTTCACCTTGCGGATGTCCCACGTGTGCTGGGCGTGGTCCATCGCCACGACCATCGCCTCCTGCATGGAAACGTCGACGTGCTGGCCGAGGCCCTCATTCGCGTGACGCGCGAACAGCGCGGTCGCCGCGCCGACAGCCGCCTGCACGTTCACCTGGGTGTACGCCTGCGGCGCGGTTGTGCGAACGGGTCCGTGCTCATCGTCGCCGTTGAGATGCATATGGCCGCCCATCGCAGAACCGATGATGTCCGTGGCCTGCCACCGGGAGTAGGGCCCTGTTTGGCCGAAGTTGGTGATGCTCACCAGGATGGCGGAGGGGTTCGCAGCCTTCACGGACGCGTAGTCCAATCCCAGCGCCGCCGCCTCGCCGGGCATGTTGGTCTCGATGACGATGTCAGCGGTGGCGATGAGCTTTCGGAGAATCTCCCGGCCCGCTTCCAGCCGCAGTTGTAGCGTCACGGATCGTTTGCCGCCGTTCATCGCCCACCAGTAGATGCTGGTGTTCGGCCCTTGCTCGCCTTTGAAGAATGGCCCGTTCTGACGGGTGGCGTCGCCGTCGCGGGGTGGTTCGATCTTGATGACATCCGCGCCCAGCTCCCCAAGGAGCCTCGCGCAGAGCTGGCCTTTCTCGTCGGCGAGATCGAGCACGCGGTAGCCCGCCAGCGGGCCTGTTGGGTGCTCGGCCGGCACCGTTGGACTTTCAGGATTCATAGCGGTGTTCTACCGGTTCGCAATGGCGCATTCAAACTGCACGGCCGACGAACTCCGCGAACTCTTCTGGCATCTCCTCAAGGTCGCCGTCGAGGGCGTCCATCACGCGTTGCCGGAGTGAGTCGAGCCCCCAGCGCTTTTCCGCCGAAACCATGACGACGTTTCGTGGTGGGGCGCCCGCGCCGAGGATCAGTGCCCGGGCCTCATCGAAGTCCTCAACCGTGCGGCCATCTTCAGGGCGGAGCAGATCAACTTTGTTGAGAGCAAGGAGGCGTGGCTTTTCCTCGACGCCGAGGTCCTGGAGTGTCTTATCGACCGTCTGCGTGTGCTCGAAGGCGTTCGGATGCGAGATGTCGATGACGTGTACGAGCAGGTCGGCCTCTTCCAGTTCCTCCAGGGTCGCCCGGAACGCCGCGACGAGCTGAGTTGGGAGCTTCTGGATGAACCCCACGGTATCGGTCAGCAGCACGACCTCGCCCGATGGCAGCCCAATGCGCCGCGTGACCGGGTCGAGGGTGGCGAACAGCTTGTCTTCGGCCAGGACATCAGCCCCGCTAAGCGCCCGCATCAGGGTCGACTTGCCAGCGTTCGTGTACCCCACCAACGCGATGACCGGCATGTTGTTTCGTGCCCTGTTGCGCCGGTACAGGTCGCGCTGGGTGCGAACTTCATCCAGGTCGCGCCGGATCTTGGTTATCCGGTTCCGAACCAGCCGCCGGTCGGTTTCGATCTGGGTTTCGCCCGGCCCGCGAAGGCCGATGGCGCCTTCCATGCGCTCCAGGTGAGACCACTGGCCGGCCAACCGCGGGAGCAGGTACTGCATCTGCGCGAGCTCGACCTGCAGCCGGCCCTCCCGCGTCTGCGCTCGTGTCGCGAAAATGTCGAGAATGAGCGCCGTCCGGTCGATGACTTTGGTCCCGAGCTCACGCTCGAGGTTGCGCTGCTGAGACGGCGAAAGCTCGTCATCGAAGATCACGACGTTCGCGTGAAGCCG
>CALFYR010000533.1 GCA_937954195.1 uncultured Dehalococcoidia bacterium | reverse complement strand
ATTTCGTGGGACCGCTGAAGGTCGATGTCGCCCATCTCCCCCTTTCGTGGATGGAAGGCGAGCTGCGGGCGGTCCAGCAGGGCCTCGACCTTTCACCGGACAAGCAAGAGACGCTCGAAGGCATGACCGACGCCGTCGTGTTGAACGGCGAGGAATTTGGCGCCGAATGGAAGGCCAGGCTCGCGGACTACCCGGACGCGCTGCGCGAGGCGATGGTGCGGAACCACCTGCAGTTCATGCCGCCGTGGGCGCTCTCACGCCAGGGGCTGGACCGCGGCGACCTGCTGCTCTACTACGAAGTCTTGCTCCCGGTGCTGCGCAACGTCATCGGCGTGCTCGCGGGACTCAACCGGCGCTACGTGGACGTGAACAAGGTGAAACGCTTCGACCGATGGCTGGACGGGCTCGAACGGAAACCCGATGGCGCGGCGGCCAACATGAAGGCGCTCCTGCGCGGCGAGCAGTTCGACACGGCATATCCAGGGCTTATCGATGGGTTGCTGGGGCTGGTGGAGCGGGAGATGCCCGGAGTCGATACGGCCGGCGCGAGGGGTCTGTTCGCGTTCCCCATGGGTCCGGCTGGACCGGAATAGCACCTAGAACTGCGTTTTGTGTTCCGCCGACTCGGCCCGAAGCATCTGGTCGTAGCCCTCATCGCCCTCGAGCCGCCGTTTCTCGCGCTCCTGCGCTTCCAGCTCTTCACGGCGCTCCCGCTCCTCCGCCGTTTCGATGATGAGCGCGCCGTTGATATCCACTTCGACCACGGCATCCTGCGGGTCGCCGAGTACCGCGTAGCGGGTGCCGCCCAGGTAGGTCAGGGGACTGAGGTCGCGTGATTCGAGCAGCCACCGCTCGGAGTACGCCTCATCGTCTGCCTGCACCTTCTCCGGAGCGCCGACGAACAGGAGGTGGTCGCCCGTTTTCACGACGTCCTGGAGCGTGCATTCAATCCATGCGAGGCATCCCTCGATGAGGGGCGCATCGATCATCAGCGGTGCGAAGGTCTCCAGCCCGGAAGCTTCGAGCTTGTTGTTATCGAGCCCCGACTGGGTGCCGAGAAAGGCGGTCTGCTTCAGTAGCTTCGGTCCAGGGATGTTGATGGCGAAGCCATCGCTGAACTTGATCATGTCCGCGGTGTGGCGATGGGGGTGAATGACGCAGCCGACAAGCGGCGGGTCGATGGAGAGCGGCGCCGTCCAGGCGATCGGGGCGGCGTTGACCATGCCGCGCCAGGCCGTCGTCACAATTGCGACGGGGCCGGGATTGAGCAGCCGGCGGGCATCCTGCGGGTCATAGAGTCGGCGCATGGCAGTTCACCCGGTGGAGATGCGAACGGCCGGGCAATGTGCCCGGCCGCCTGGGTGGTTGTCGAATGCCGTCCTAGTGGCGGCCGTTGCTGTTGGAAGACATCCGCCGCCAGCGGAGGAAGTTCCAGTAAGAAAGCAGCTCGGGAAGGTCCTCAGGGTGCTTCTCCAGCTCGCCGATGAGCTGGGCGATATCGCTATCGCGCACGTAGAGCATGTCGCCTTCTTCGCCGAGGAAGTAGTGCAGCGGGCGGTTCAGGATGCGCGCCACACTCAGCAGCATATCGATGCCGACCGAGCGCTGACCGGCCTCGTACAGGCTGATGGCGCTCTGGGTGGTATTGAGGGCTTGGGCGAGCTGGCCCTGGCTCATTCCAGCATCGCGACGGGCGGTGCGGATGCGGTTGCCGAGGCTCGCAGAGACAGGCGCTTTTCCGCTTTCGGACGTAGCTTTGATCATTCCGTAATCGACTCCAGGAGGTACCCGATAGGGGACTGGCCCATGAAGTTGGGCCGAGGCTAAGTACCTCTCAAAGGTACGGAGGAGCTAGCTTCGGGTCAATCGAAAGCGCGGGTTGACGCAATTTCGCAACGTCAACTTTCCCTTCGGCCTGATGCTGTTCATAAGCGAAACCGACAGTCCGTTGAAAAATGACTTCCGAGGGCCCCGCTCCAAACGACACTGGCGAGGAACGATCGTCCCTCGCCAGTGGAATGTCCGCGGGTTGTCGGGACTTACACTCCGAAGTCCCAGCTTCCGCCGTCGTGGTAGGTCTTCAGGACGTTCTTGGCGATGAGGATGCGGTGCACCTCGTCCGGGCCATCGGCGATGCGCAGCGTGCGCGAGCCCGTGAACATGCCCGCGAGCGGTGTATCGCCCGAGACGCCCATGGCGCCGTGCACCTGGATCGCGCGGTCGACCACGCGCTCGTGGGCCGCGGGGACGTAGACCTTCAGGCCGGAGATGATGGTCCGCGGGTCCATGCCGCTATCGATAACTTCCGCCGTGTGGATGGTCATCAGGCGGGCGGTCATGATGTCGATGTACGAATCGGCGATGAAGCCCTGGATGAACTGCTTGGTCTCCAGCTTGCCGCCGTGCACTTCGCGTTCGATCGAGCGGCGGACCATCAGGTCGAAGGCGCGCCACATCTGGCCAACGCTGTTCATGCAGTGGAAGACGCGGCCCGCGCCGAGGCGGTCCTGCGCGGCCTGGTGGCCCGTGCCGGTGCGCCCGAGCTGGTTCGTGACCGGCACGCGGACGTTCTTGTACTCGATTTCGCAGTGGTTGGATTCGTGCCCCCACACGGGGATGCGGCGGACGATGTTAAAGCCGGGCGTATCGGTCGGGACGATGATCTGGGTCATCTTCTCGCGGGTTCCGCCCTGGCCGTCCTCTTCTTCGGTGCGGCACATCACGATGGCGAAGGCTGCGCCCACAGCGCCTGAGGTGAACCACTTGCGGCCGTTGATGACCCACTCATCGCCATCGCGGACGGCGCGCGTCTGGATGGCGTAGGGGTTCGAACCGGCGGCGTCGGGCTCCGTCATCGAGAAGCAGGAGCGGATTTCGCCGGCAATCAGCGGTTCGAGCCACTTCTTCTTCTGCTCTTCGGTCCCGTACTTGATGAGGATGGTCTGGTTGCCCGAATCGGGGGCGACCACGCCAAACAGCGGGTTGGAGTAGGGGCTCCAGGCGAGCACCTCGTTCATGTAGGCGTGCTTCATGAAGCCGATGCCCATGCCGCCGTACTCCTTCGGGAGGTGCGGGGCCCAGAGGCCGGCCTTCTTCACGTTCTCCTGGATCTCCTTGCGGAGCGCCTGGGATTCCGGATTGCGGTAGTCGCCGAGCTTGTCCTCGTTCGGGATGATGTAGCGCGAAACGATGTTCGCGGTGGCGAGGCGGTTTTCGTTGATTTCCGGGTCCAGTGTCGGTACCGGCGAAATCTGCATAGGTATGTCTCCCTGTGAAAGTGCGCGCGTAGTCTAACGGCTTAAGCTGGCTGGGCGGCAAGGGCCGAAGGGCCCGATACTGGGCGTCTGCCCCGGCGACCGTTCTTGCAGCGAAGGGAGGGCCGCATGCTACCCATGCCGTCTGGCCCCGCGTTCACCAGCACCTCGAACGCAAAAAATGAACGGTCGAACGGTCACGCGC
>CALFYR010000532.1 GCA_937954195.1 uncultured Dehalococcoidia bacterium | reverse complement strand
CCCATCGAACATATTCCGGCCGGCAACCCCTTCTCCGATCAGTTCACCCGCTACTTCCCGGACCTTCGCGCCCGCCGAATGAACGCGGGCCACTTCTTCCCCGAAGAAGCCCCCGACGAGACCAACCGCCACCTCGAGGAGTTTCTCGCGGGGTAACGGCATTCACCGCGGTGTCACTGGTTGTGCACCCATCGGCCCGCGCCTTGTGCCGATCCCCATGACAGGGAGGCGCGGTGAATCCGGGTACGCTCGTTCTGGTCGGCTGTGTGGTCGCGACTGGCGCAATCGTCTATCAAGGGACGATTGCGGGCGCGTCCACGTCCCCGCCAGTAGCCGTCGAAGAGCTCGCGCGCGGTACCTCCACGCCCGTCCCTACCCGCACCCCCACCGCCGTCTGGATCAACGTCACACCAACGCCGAGCGTCGTAGCCTATCCAACGGTCACACTGGACCTGGACCAGGTGCGTGACCTTCCGCGTTCGCAGCAGCCTGCGAACCCGGTCTCGGGCGGCAATGGTTCTTCCGGGGGTTCACGACCGCAGCCGGCCCCGACCTCGACTCCAACCGCGACGCCTGCAGAAACCAGTTCGCCCACGCCTGTGCCCACGTCTGCTCAGCCACCCGCCGAAACGCCGCAGGCAACCGCTACCCCCGCACCCGCCTGGCCGACCCCGACACCAACCCCCTCTATCCCGTGGTGGGACATTCCGACTCCACCCCCGCTTCCACCACCACCGGATATCAACGCGGGCCCCCGCCCGCCGAGCGAGGAGTAACGAAAGAGGGCTGGCAAATGCCGGCCCTCTCGTGATTCGTGCCCGAACGGTTTAGGAATCGCGCCCGGGGATGACCAGGTCGGCGGGAGGCGGCGCCGGGTTCACCACGCCGTTCATCAGCTGCGCAGGGACGAGCTGCCGCAGCTCATCCAGCGTCCACATTCCGTCCTTGTAGATGTTCTTGAAGGGCGGGTACATGTCCTGCAGCAGTCCTACGTGGCCCCCCGCCACCTGGAAGATGCGTCCGTTGATGTTCCACGCCTCGTCCAGGAGCAGGTAAATCGTCATCGGGGCGACCATCTCCGGGCCGCGGCCAGCCGAAGGCGGCGGTGGAGGAGGAGCGCCGGCCGCCGGGGCCGGTCCGCCGCCACCCGAAATCCCGCGCGAAGCGCGCAGTTCCCGCGCCGACTGAGGCACGGTCGCGGTCAGGCGCGTGCTTGCGCCGGGGGCAATGCAGTTCACCGTCACGCCGTACCGCCCGAGGTCGCGTGCGGCGACGCGGGTCAGGCCCGCCACGCCGGCCTTCGCCGCGCCGTAGTTCGCCTGCCCCGAGTTCCCCTGCAGGCCGGAAACCGAGCTGTAGTTCACGATGCGCCCGTACCGCTGCTGCCGCATCAGCACCGCCGCCGGCTTGATAGTCGTGAAGTGGCCCTTCAGGTCCACCCGGATGACGTCGTCCCACTCCTCCTCCGTCAGGTTGAACACCATCCGGTCCCGCAGGATGGCGGCAAGGTTGATAAGGCCGTCCAGCTTGCCGTACGTGTCGAGCGCCGTGCGGATGACGCTCTCGCCGCCCTCCATGGTGGAAACGTCCGCCAGGTTGGCGACCGCGTCGCCGCCCATCTTCTTGATTTCGTCCACCACCTGCTGTGCCGGGCCCGCGTCGGTGCCCGAACCATCCGGGTTCACGCCCGGGTCGTTCACCACCACGCGGGCGCCCTCTCGTGCCGCCAGCAGGGCGCACTCGCGCCCAATACCCCGGCCCGCGCCGGTCATCGCGATGACTTTGCCATCGAGCAGATTCGCCAAGTGTCTTCTCCTTATCGAACGAACGCCCCTCTTCGCTCCATCGCTGGGCAAAGAGGGGCGCGGGCAGTGCTCCGGAACGCTAGTTCTTGAACCAGACTGTGGCCGTGCCCGGGGTGGTCTTCTCGCCCTTCGGGTTTTCGGTCCACACTTCCAGGTCGGCAAGCTTTTTGCCGTTCTCTTCGTATTTCCTGGTCACTACGCCCTTGCAGAGGATGTCCTCGTTCGGATAATCCATGCCGCGATAGCTGCAGCCGTACTTCTGGATCTTGCCGTTGTTGCCGATCCAGTCGTGCACCAGCTGCCCGAGGAACGCGTTCTTCAGCGCGCCATGGACAATGATGTCCGTCAGGCCCGTGCCCTTCGCGAAGTCCTTATCGTAGTGAATCTGGTAGAAGTCGCCGGAGCCGGCGGCCCACAGCACCAGCTGCTGGGTGCTGCAGTTCTTCTTCAACACGGGCAGCTCCTGCCCTTCCTTCACCTCAGACCAAGTGACAGCCATCGTTTGCCTCCTAGTACCGAATGCCGGTGCCGGTCGAAACTGCTACGACCTTGCCGTCCTGGTTCTTGTACACCGTCTTGCTGGTGGTGATGAGCATCGCCCCAAGCCGGCCTTCACGCTCTTCGTACGCGGCGGTATGCGAAGTGGCGGTAAGCACATCGCCCGCGCAGATGTCATCGAAGTACTCGATCTCGGTCCCACCGTTCAGGATGCGATTCAGCGGCCGGCTCGGCTGCGGGCCGAACTCCCGCCCGCGTGCCGCCTGGGCGTTCGGGTTGAACACCGGTGTCCCGAGGTAGCCGGGGGGCGCCACCAAGCTGCGGTATCCCGCAGCCTTCGCCGCCGCCTCGTCGTAATAGATGGGATCGGTGTGGCCCACCGACCGGGCGAAAATGCGGATAGCCGTTTTGTCGACTTCGCACGTCCACGGTGCTGATTCCTTGCCCACGTGGGCGCGCATCTCGTCTGTGATCAGGGACTGCGCTTCTGCCTGGGTCACGTAGAACCTCCGGATAGTTTGTGCGCTCGAAACAATACGCCACCGCCCGAAGGCCGTAAACCGAATCTGCGAGCCCTCCGGTAGACTGCCCGCTAGATTGCGGCCAGAGGGAGGCATCGGTGAGATTCGGCGTCCATATCCCCCTCCTTGGCGAACTCAGCGATCCCTCCGCCGCAGCCGAACTCGCCGTCCTCGCCGAAACCTCCGGTTGGGATGGGTTCTTCACGTGGGACCACATCGCGCCGCCGTGGCACTCCCACTCCGGCGATGCCACCGTCACGCTCGCCGCCGTCGCCGCCAACACGTCCCGGCTCCGCCTCGGCCCGATGGTCACACCTCTGCCACGCCGCCGTCCCGCGAAGTTCGCCCGCGAAACCGCCGCCCTCGACCTCCTGAGTGGCGGACGGCTGACCCTCGGCGTTGGCATCGGCGGCTTCAAGAAGGAATTCGGCGACCTCGGCGACGAAGCGGACCGCAAAACGCGCGGCCGCATGCTCGATGAGGCACTCGAACTGCTAAGCCGGCTCTGGAGCGGCGAACCCGTCACCCACGAAGGCACGTACTACACGGCTCGGGACCAGCAGTTCCGACCGCGACCCGTTCAGCGCCCCCGCATCCCCGTGTGGGTCGCCGCTCATGCCGGCATCGAAGCACCCATCCTCCGCGCCGCCCGCTGGGACGGAATCTTCCCCACGCTCGGGAACGTCACCGACGATGAAGCCATCGCCGAACTTGAACGCATCCGTGCCGTCATCGCGGCCCGACGAGAGACGATGACTGGCTTCGACATCGTTCGCGGCGGCGAAACACGGCCCGGCGCCCACGACACGGCCCTTCTCTCGCGATACGAAGCGGCCGGCGTCACCTGGTGGCTGGAGAACATCAATCCATCTCGCTGGGGCGGCTGGGATCCCTGGCCCGCCACGGCCATCCGTGAGCGCATCGCAGCCGGCCCCCCGCAGATGAACCCTTAGGTATCAGGCCCACCCTGACCGAAAGATCGGGGTTTTCTCCCGGCGCTACACGGAACATCCACGCGCACATCGGGGACTCCCCAATGCGCCCCCGCCAACCCCATCGCTAGTCTCCAGTGACGGTACTAAGCCGCGTTCGACCGGAGGACTACGTGGGGAATCTTCAGAACACACCAGTTGGGCCGCTCATCGAGCGCTGGAACGCGCTCCCACAGACCCGCCAGTTCATGCTCGGCGGCATCGCCGTCGCGGCGGTTGTGGTCCTCTATTTTGTGTTCATCGCTTCGAGCCAGCCAAAGATGGTGGTCGCCCTGAGCGGCCTCGCCCCCGAAGACACAGCGGCCATCGCCGATGAACTCGAGGCCGAAGGCATTCCCTACGAACTCGGCGGAGGTGGCTCCACCGTTTCAGTCCCCGCGAACAAGGTCGCCGAAGTCCGCATCATGCTTGCCTCCGCGGGCCTCGCCACCGGTAGCTCCGTCGGCCTCGAAATCTTCGACGAGACCAACTTCGGCGCTACCGACTTCGTCCAGCAGGTCAACTTCCGCCGCGGGCTCGAAGGCGAACTGGCCCGTTCCATCAACACGCTCAACGGCGTGCAGGCCAGCCGCGTCCACATCTCCATCCCCGAAGATGCGCTCTTCGTCGAAGACCAGGTCGATCCCACGGCCAGCGTGCTGCTTCAGCTTCAACCTGGAGCGCGCCTCAATGAAGAACAGGTCCGCGGCATTACCAACCTCGTGACGAACTCCGTCGAAGGCCTCGAATCCAGCGGCGTCACCATCATCGATGACTCCGGCCGCGTCCTTTTCGATGGCGCCGTCTCCGAGGGCATGTTCTCCACCGGCGGCACCGCCACCCAGATGGACCTCCAGCGCCAGTACGAACTCGCTCTCCAGCGCGATGTCACCGATACCCTCGCCCGCGTGGTCGGGGCCGGCCGCAGCGCAGTTACCGTCCGCGCCGAGCTCAACTTCGATCAGGTCACCCAGGAAGAGCAGCAGTTCGGCACCCAGGACCAGGCCATCCCCCGCAGTCAGACGACCACCGAGGAAACGTTCACCGGCAACAACCTCACTGTCGGCACCATCCCCGGCACCGATGGCAACACGGGTGACGGCAACGCCGCAAACGCCGGGAACGGCAACAGCGACTACTCCCGCACCGAAACCACCACGAACTGGGAAATTCCCCAGGTCTCCTCGACCACGGTCCGCGCGCCCGGCTCAGTCGAACGTCTCAGCGTCTCGGTCGTCCTCGATGAGAGCATCACCGCGGCCCAGGAATCGGCCATCACCAGCGCCGTCGCCGCAGCCGTCGGTCTCGACCAGACCCGCGGAGACCAGCTCAGCGTCACCCGCCTGCCGTTCGATGAGAGCGTTGTGAACGACCTCGTCGGCGTCGCCGGCAACGGCCTGGAGACCTATCTGAGCTATCTCAAGCTCCTCCTTCCGATCCTGGCCATCATCCTCGGCTTCATCCTCGTCATGCTCCTGCTCCGCTCGCTCAGCAAGCGCCAGTTCGCCTTCATGCCGACGCCGATGCAACCCCAGCTCGCGACCGCGACGTCCACGGCCGCCGCTGCCCTCGCCGCCCTGCCCCAGGGCAAGGAGAACCTTCCGGAGCTCGAACAGGCGCCCGACCCGCACGAGGAGCGCGTCCTCAAGCTCGCCGAAGCGAACCCCCGCGCCGTCGCCGACGTGGTCCAGACCTGGATGCGTGAAGGGGAGTAATCAACCGTGATTTCGCGCGAAGCCGACCGGCTGAAAGGACGAAAGAAGGCTGCGGCCCTGCTGATTACGCTCGGCAAAGAGCGCTCGGCCGAAGTCCTGCGCCATCTTTCGGACGAGGACATCGAACGCCTCACGTGGGAAATCAGCGCGATGGGCGAACTCCAGCCCGATCAGCGCAAAGAGGTCGTCGACCAGTTCGAACAGTCCGCGGTCGCGCGCAACGTCATCTCGCTCGGCGGCCTGGAATACGCCGAAGACCTCCTCCGCCTGGCCCTTGGCGAAGAGAAGGCGACCGAGCTCATCGACCGGCTCTCGGCCACTTCGCCGACCGTCCCCTTCGGCTTCCTTCGCCACCTGAACGTCCAGCAGCTCGTGAACTTCCTGAGCAACGAGCATCCCCAGACCATCGCCCTGCTCACCTCGTTCCTCCAGTCCGAAAAGGCGGCCCAGGTGCTCGCCGGCCTCGAACCCGAAATGGCCGCCGATGTCGCGCAGCGCATCGCCCTGATGGATCGCGCCAACCCGGAAATCGTGAACGAGGTCGAAGCCGTCCTGCGCCGCAAGCTCAGCGCCGTCCTCCAGCCGACCCGCCAGACGCAGACGGTCGGCGGTATCGAGGTGCTGGTCCAGCTTCTGAAGCAATCCAGCCGCATGACCGAGAAGACCATCATCGAAGCGCTCGAGGACAACGAGCCCGAGCTTGCCGAGCAGGTCAAGAAGCGCATGTTCGTCTTCGAAAACGTCGCCGCGCTGGATGACCGCTCTATCCAGCGCATCCTCCGGGAGGTTGAAGTCCGCGACCTCGCGCTCGCCCTCAAGGCCACCCCGGAGACCGTCAAGGAATGCATCTTGCGCAACATGTCCACACGCGCGGCTCAAATGATGAAGGAGGACATGGACGCCTCCGGCCCGGTCCGCCTCCGGCAGGTGGAAGAAGCGCAGCAGCGCATTGTCGAAGTCATCCGCCGGCTGGATGAGGCCGAAGAAATCGTAATCGCACGTGGTGGTGATGATGAGCTCGTTGGCTAGGCCCCCGCGCGTCATCCGCTCCGCCGCGGCCCACGACGACGACGTTGTCGTCCTCGGTGGCGTCCCCCAGCGGCAGGCCTTGCCGGGCGTTGGTCCCGTCGCGACGGCCGCCCAGATCCTCTCGGCAGCCGACACGCGTTCCAGCGAGGTCCTCGCCAGTGCCGAAGCTCGCGCGGCCGCGATCGTCGCCGAAGCCCACGCCCAGGCCGCCGCCATCGCCGCCGAAGCGCGCGAACAGGGCGCTCAGCAGGGCTTCGCTGCCGCTCAGGCGCAGGCCGAACAACTCCTCGCCCTTCTCCAGGATGCTGCCGCCGAGGGCGCTACCATCCGCGACCAGGTCGCCGCCGAATCCATGAGCGTGATCACACGCGCCGTCCTCGTGGCGGTCCGCCGCATCGTCGGCGAGTACTACGACGAGGACCCCACCCGGACTGTCGCCGCGATCTCGGATGCCCTCCGCAGTGCCTCCAGCCAGGAGATAGTCGCCATCCGCGTGAACCCCGCCATTGAGCCGGCCGTCAAAGCCACCCTCGTCGATGTCGCTCACTACGTTCGGCCCGACGAGGCGGTCGAAGTCGGCGGCTGCCTGGTCGACCTCCGCAACGGCCATATCGATGCCACTCTCGACTCGCGCGTCGCCCTGATGGAACTCGCCATCCGGAACGCCTCCGGCGAGGAAGCCGCATGAACGCCACGCTCGACGCCCTCGTCGAAGCTGCCGCCACCGCCGCCGTCCACGCGCGCCAGGGCACCGTCCTGCATGCCTCCGGCGAGATGGCCACCGCCACCGGTATCAACCTGCAGCCGCGTGAACTCGCCTTCGTCGAAGACCCCGCCGGTCGCCCCATCGCGGTCGAGTGCGCCGGAGCCAGCGGCAGCCATAGCTACCTCGCCCTGCTGGACCGCGGCAATGACATCGCAGGGTCTCGCATCCACGCCACCGGGCGGACCGCGTCCGCGCCCGTCGGCCCGTCGCTGCTCGGTCGCGTCCTCGATGGGCTTGGCCGCCCCATGGATGGCGGTGAAGAACCCTCCGGCGTTCGCTGGGTCTCCACCCACGCCGAACCTCCGCATCCGCTCCATCGAACCCCGATTTCGGAATGCCTGCCGACGGGCGTCCGCGCGATCGACGGCCTCCTGACCCTCGGTAAAGGCCAGCGCGTCGCCATCTGCGCCGGCTCTGCTGTGGTCTAGAGCACGCTCCTCGGAATGCTCGCCCGCGGCGCCCAGGCGGATGTCACGGTCATCGCCCTCATCGGTGAACGAGGCCGCGAAGTGCGCGACTTCATCGAACACGATCTCGGTCTCGATGCGCTCAAGAACTGCGTCGTCGTCGCCTCCACCGGCGACAACCCCGCCGCCATGCGCATCAGCGCCGCCCGCACCGCAACCGCCATTGCCGAAGCCTTCCGCGCGGAAGGGAAGGATGTCCTCCTCCTCTTCGATAGCCTCACCCGCGTCGCCATGGCCCAGCGCGAAATCGGCCTGGCCGCCGGCGAACCGCCAACCACCAAGGGCTACCCGCCGAGCGTCTTCGCCATGCTCCCCCACCTCATGGAACGCGCCGGGCCGGCACTGCACGGCTCCATCACGGCCATCTACACCGTCCTCGTCGATGGCGAGGATATGGATGAGCCAATTGCCGACCTCGCCCGCGCCACCCTCGATGGCCACGTCGTCCTCAAGCGCTCGCTCGCCAGCGCCGGCCACTACCCGCCCATCGATGTGCTCAACAGCGTCAGCCGCCTGATGGATCGCGTATCCGCGCCTTCCCACGCCCAGGCGGCCCGCGAAATGCGCCAGCTCCTGGCCGCCCACGCCGATTCCCGTGACCTCATCTCAATCGGCGCGTACGTCCGCGGCAGCGACCCCCAGGTCGATAACGCCATCGACCTGATGCCCACGTTCAACATCTACCTCCGGCAGCAGCCCCACGAAAGCACGCCCTTCGAACACTCGGTCCGTGCCCTCGAAGGCATCTTCGCGCCGGAGACACTCACAGCAGAGGAGGTGCCCGATGTCGCTGACACCGCAACGGTTGAAGCGTTTAGTGAAGCAGCGTGAGCGCCTCGAACGCCTCCAGGAGATGGAGCTCGCCGAAGCGCTCCGCCTCTACACGCGCCGCGAAGAGGCCCTCAACGAGTCGAAGGCGAACCGAGAATCCCTCCTCGATGCACCCGTTGGCTCCGGTCCCATCGACCTCGCCGATCTCGAAGCGGGCATGCTCTACCTCCGCCGCGTCGATCGCGAAATCTCCGCCCGCGCGGCCGCCCTCGCCACGTCGGCCAACGACGTGGAAGAGGAACGGAGCGAGCTCATGCTCCGCCGCCGGGACCGGAAGGCGATGGACGCCCTCCTCGAAAAGCGGCTCGAAGAAGAACGCGTCGCGCGGAACCGCGCTGAACTCAGGCTCATCGACGAACTCGCTGTCACGCGCTGGCAGCGTCCAAACGAAAGAGGTGCCGCATGAACCCCATTGGTGATGCGAGCGTGAACCTGCTCCATGGATGGCTGAACGGCCTCTCCCGCCGGCAGGGCGCGATCTCCAACAACATCGCGAACATCGATACCCCGGGCTACCTCCGCCAGCACGTC
>CALFYR010000531.1 GCA_937954195.1 uncultured Dehalococcoidia bacterium | reverse complement strand
GAGTTCGCGCTCGTGTACTACCTTGCGCGAAACGAGGGGCGCGCGGTACCACAGGAAGAGCTCCTGGAGCATATCTGGGACGAGCACGCGAACCCGTTCACCCAAACCGTGAAGGTGCACATGAACAACCTTCGCCGGAAGCTGAATGAAGGGTTCGAAGAGCAGCTCATCGAAACCATCCGCGGAAAGGGCTACGTGCTGTAAGGGTGAGCCTTCCCCAATTCACCGGGAGCATCCGCTTCCGGCTGACCGTCTGGTACTCCAGCCTGCTGCTCGTCTTCGGCGTGGCGTTTGTCGTCGCCCTGAATTTGGCAGTCCGGCTCGACCAGCGGACGCTCTTCGAGGTTTCGGCCTACGACGACATCGTCTGGGAACCAGTGCGGACGGGGCCCGGTCAGGGGATCGTGGCCTTCATCGTCGAAGAGACAGGCCAGCCCGTCACCCTCCGCGAAGTTGAGAACGACATCCTCGACCAGAACCTCAGCCGGCTCCAATTCTGGTCAATTATCAGTGTGGTTGGCCTCGCCGCCGCGTCTGGAGTCGGCGGTTATGTCCTGTCGGGAATGATGCTCCGTCCTGTCCGCGACATCACTGAGGCAGCCTCCGAAATCAGCGCGACAAACCTCAGCCGGCGCATCAACTACGAAGGTCCCGAAGACGAGCTCTGGGCACTCGCGAAGACGTTCGACTCAATGATCGAACGCCTGGAGGGCTCGTTCGAGCGGCAGCGGCAGCTCGTCCAGGACGCCTCCCACGAGCTCCGCACGCCCCTTGCGGCCATCCGGACCAACATCGAAGTCACGGAAATGGACCCGGATGCCACGGTGGAGGAGTACCGGGAGCTTCTTGGCACGATTAAGGCCCAGACTGATCGCCTCACCCGACTCAGCGAGGACTTGCTCTTGCTGACGAACGGCGACGATGCCGTCTCGGAGCGCGAAGCCGTAGATGTCGGTTCGCTTGCCCGCGAGGTCATCCGCGAATTGGAGCCGCTCGCGGCTTCCCGGACGGTAACGCTACGCGCTGATGCTCCCGATGGTGTGGAGATTCTGACCAATCCGGACCTGCTCTACCGATGCGTCCTCAACCTCGTCGACAACGCCATCAAGTACTCGGGTGAGGGCTCAGAAGTCGTGGTGAGGGTGGAGCGCGCTGCTGGCCGAATACGGATATCGGTGGCCGACAACGGTGTCGGCATCGATGCGGAGAGTCTCCCCCGGGTCTTCGACCGGTTCTACCGCGTGGACAAAGGGCGGAGCCGGCGCGAAGGGGGCACGGGTCTCGGCCTGGCCATCGTGAAGCAGGTCGCCGAGTCTCTCGGGGGCCAGGTCACAGTTGAGTCCACGGTGGACGTTGGTACCACGTTTACCATCCTGCTCCCCGATGTGCGCGCCGAAGGCGGCATCGATTCTTGACCCTGCAAACGCACGACCGTACGTTCCGATGTGGCCGCGCGAACGCGTAAGCCGCCGCACGGCGGCGGACGCGGGCTCGTGGCCTACTGGTAGGTGTTGGGAGGGAGCCCGGCTTGTCCAAGATCCTTGACCGCGTTGAGACTCCTCGCGACCTCCGAAGCCTGACCTATGAGCAGCTGGAGGCGCTTGCGGACGAGATCCGTGAGTTCCTCGTCGAAACGGTCGACTGCATCGGCGGAGGTGGTCACCTCGCGTCGAACCTGGGCGTCGTCGAACTCTCGATAGCGCTGCACCGCCTGTTCGATTCGCCGACCGACAAGATCCTCTGGGACGTCAGCCACCAGGTGTACGTCCATAAGATACTCACGGGCCGCAAGGACCGGATGGCGACGATCCGGCAGTACCAGGGACTCAGTGGTTTCGCCGACCGGGGCGAAAGCCCTCACGACCCGTTTGGAGCCGGCCACGCCGGGACAGCGATTTCCGCGGCCATCGGCATGGCCGTCGCTCGCGATCTCCAGCAGAAGGACTTCTTCACCATCGCTGTGGTCGGAGATGGTGCGATGACTGCGGGTATGGCGCTGGAAGCTATGAACCATGCCGGGCACCTCGGTACCCGGCGCCTCATCGTCATCCTCAACGACAACGCCATGTCTATCTCCCCGAACGTGGGCGCCCTGAGCCGGAACGTGAACCGCCTCCGCACCGACCCCCTCTACCGCAACGCAAAGCGCGAACTCGGCGAAATCGTCGAGCACCTGCCGCTCGGCAAGCAGGTCTGGGAGGCGACAAAGCGCGTGAAGTCGAGCGTGCGGGATGTCTTCGTCCCCGCGAAGTTCTGGGAACAGTTCGGGTTCGAGTACTACGGGCCTATCGATGGCCACGATATTCGCCAGCTCGAACTGACGCTCGCCGACCTCAAGAAGGTCGAAGGCAAGCCGGTGCTCCTGCATATCTTCACGGAAAAGGGCCACGGCGTGCCTGAGGCCGAGGCGGACCCGATTAAGAGCCACAGCGGCACGTACTGGTTGAAAAAGCCCGCGGCAGAAGGCGCG
>CALFYR010000530.1 GCA_937954195.1 uncultured Dehalococcoidia bacterium | reverse complement strand
GTCATCGAAGGCGCCCCCAGCCAGTCCCACAACCAACGAACAACCAGCCCCGCCAACAACGTCAAAGGCCCCCTCAACTGAGGGGGCCTTTCCGTTGCGCATCGAAGCGACACCGCGACCACCGGTGCACTCCCTCTCCCGCCGCTTCAGCGGGTGAGTGCCTACGCCTCAGGCGTGAACTTCACCGGCAGGTGCTTAATCCCGCCGATGAACGTCGACCGCAGGCGCTCCGGCGGGCCGGCCAGTTCGATATCCGGGAAGCGCCGCAACAGCTCCTCGAACAGCACCTGCAGCTCCAGCCGGGCGAACCCGGCGCCGAGGCAGAAGTGCTCGCCGATGCCGAACGCCAGGTGGTCGTTCGGGGTGCGGGTGATGTCGAACTTGTACGGGTCTTCGAAGATGTCCTCATCCCGGTTGGCCGAGGGATACCACATGAACACGCGGTCGCCGGCCTTGATGGTCTTGTCCCGGATCTGGACATCCTGGGTGGCGGCGCGGGACATGTGATGGAGCGGCGAGGTCCAGCGCAGGATCTCTTCGATGGCCGATTCCATCAGGGACATGTCGTTGAGCAGCCTGCGCTTCTCTTCCGGGTGCTCATCGAGGACGAGTAGGCCGCCGGAAATGGCGTTCCGGGTGGTTTCGTTGCCAGCAAGGATGAGGAGGAAGCAGAAGGCGAGGATGTCGCCTTCGGTGAGCTTCTCACCATCGACTTCGGACTCGAGGAGGATGGTGGGGAGGTCGTTTTCGCGGGGGTTGCGGCGGCGGTCTTCGAGGACATCGTGGAAGAAGCCCATCATCTTCATGCGGCCGGCCTGGGCGGTGCGCATGGCGGCTTCGGCGGAACCGCGCTCTTCTTCCGGCACTTCGGCCTGGTACTCGGGGTCGCCCGAGCCGAGGACCTTGTTGGTGAGTTCGAACATGAGCGGCCAGTGTTCGCGTTCGAGGCCCATCATGCCGCAGATGACGGCCAGGGGGAGTTGGGCGGCGACATCGACGACGAAATCGCACTCACCGCGCGAGGCGATGGTGTCGAGGATTTCGTTCGTGATGCGGCGGATCTCCGGCTCCATGGCGTTCACGGCGCGCGGGGTGAAGCCCTTGTTCACGAGGCGCCGAATCTTCACGTGGCGCGGCGGGTCCATGGTGATGATGCTGACGTTTCCGTTCCCGGTGGCGGAGGGTGCGGTCGCCGGGTCCTTCATCAGCTCAGCCATCACCTCTGGCCGGAGCCCGGAACCTGCGATGCCCTTGCTGGAGATGAAGATTTCGGGGTGGCGGGAAACGAAGAGAACGTCCTCGTATTTGGTAATGTTCCAGAAATCGTTGTTGCGGTGGCCACCGGGGTTCCAGTGGACCGGTTCGTGGTTGCGGAGGATGCGGAGCAGCTCGTGCGCTTCGGCGCGTTCGAACACTTCGGCCTTCGCGAGGTTAATATCTTTCGGATGGATCATTGCCTGCGTCATGTAGTTGTCCCTGCGGTGGTGGTGGAAAAGAATCGCTACGATACCGTAGCGTATCGTAACCTGTCGAGTAGCTATAGCGTATGACAGAGACGCAAGCAGCTGTGGCGGTGGAATCCGGGAACGAGGACCCGAGAGTGGCACGATCGCGCGCGGCGATCCTTGCCGCGACCGCGGCGTTGCTGATCGAAGAGGGCGCGCAGGGCATCACCATCGAAGGCATCGCCGAACGCTCCGGCGTGGCGAAGACGACGATCTACCGGCACTGGAAGTCGCGTTCCCAGCTGATTTTCGACGGGTTCGAGAGCATGTTGAGTTCGACGCCCCTGCCTCCGCCGCCGGGGCCGGTGCGCGAACGGCTGACGTTGCTGCTGACGAGCCTGGTACGGGGGCTGACCATTTCGGAATGGGCCCCGGCAGTGACCGCCCTGATCGACGCGGGAGACCGGGATCCGGTTATCCAATCGCTGGTGCACGACTTCCTGGTCCGCCGCATGGCGCCTTCGCGGGTGGTGTTGCAGGAAGCGATCCGGAGCGGCGAACTGCGGCCGGACCTCGACGTTGATGTGGCCGTGAGCATGCTGGTGGGGCCGGTGTTTTATCGGCGGCTGGTGAGCCGCGAGGTGATTGACGCGGCGTTGGCGGCAAAGGTGGTGGA
>CALFYR010000529.1 GCA_937954195.1 uncultured Dehalococcoidia bacterium | reverse complement strand
GGCTGAAGGCGAAGCTGGCGTGCGCCATTTACTGGGTGCACAACGGACGTGGAGGCGAAACCGAGCGGGCATCGCGGGTGCGGAGGCGGCAGCTCGCAATTGAAGCTGTGGACGAGGCGCGAAGGACCGGTGACCGGGCGACGCTGGCTTACTGCCTGAACGCCAGCCTGCAGGCCCGCTGGGGGCCTGACGACCTTGATGCGAGACACGAACTGACGGCCGAACTGGTCGACCTGGCGTATGCATTGGGGGACGACCACCTGCGGCTGGACGCGCTGTTCTGGAACGGGCTTTGCGCGCTCGACCGGTGGGATGTGCCGGCTTTCGAGCGCGAGGCGGCGGCCATCGAAGAGCTGGCGACACGGCTGCACCATGGATTGCACCGGCTGACGGCGGCCCGCTTCCGGGCAACGCTGGGGATGATCCGGGGGGACTTCGACGAGGCCGAGCGGTGGGCTGGCGAGATGCTGACCCGGGGCCGGGAAGCGGGGCTGCACGATTCGATCGGTGGGCTGTGGATTACGACCCACCTGCTCATCCGCTACTACCAGGGCCGAACGGGCGAGGCCGTAGGCAGACTTCAGACGGCGGTGAACGAATCGGAGTTTCCACCTTCGTACACGGTCGCCCTCGCGTTCCAGTGGGCTGCGGCGGGAAAGCTGGAGCGGGCCGGCGCGCTGCTCTCCTCAGTCTCCGCCGACGAGTTTGATTCGACGCCACGGGACATGACGTGGTTGACACAGGTGAGCGCGGCGATGCTCACGGCTGTCAGACTGGGGGATGAACGACTGGCCCGGAAGTTGTTCGAGCGGTTGCGTGAACATGCCGGGCATGTGGTCGTGATTGGTGGTGGGCACGGCACGTATGGGCCAATCGACCTGCTCTGTGGTGTTGCCGCGGCGGATATGGGCTGGCCAGAAGCCGCCGCTCACCTGGACGCCGCACTCCGGATGGGGTTGGAAGGACCCTACCTGCGGATGGCCCGGGCCGGGTTGGCGAAGCTGGGTGGCCCGCACGATCTGTCCCAGCCGCCAACAGGCGCCGTCACCATCGCCGAGGAAGGCGAGTACTGGTCGATTCGGACCGCCGTGGGAGTGAGGCGACTGCGAGCGTCGAAGGGACTTCGGCAGCTGGCGGAGCTGCTTGCACGCCCTCGGACGCCGGTACACGCGTTGGAGCTGGCCGGGATTGGCGCTGTGCCGGTGGAACAGGAAGAGAGGCGTGTGCTCGCGCGGGAGCGGGGCGACGCCGTGTTGGATGCGCGCGCGGTGGCCGAGATCCGCCAGCGCGTGCGGGAGCTACGGGCCGAGGCGGAGGCAGCGAACGTAGCGAACGACCTTGCCGCGTCCAAGACCGCGCAGGCCGAGATGGAGGCGATCGAGGCGCACCTGGGCCGGACCCTCCGGCCGGGCGGTTCGCGGGACTTCGTTGGTGCCTCGGAGCGGGCGCGAAGCAGCGTCACCAAGGCAATCCGGGGCGCGATTCGCTCGATCGGGGCGGCGGACCCCGTGTTTGGAGAGTACCTCCAGCGGGCGGTCAGCACCGGAATCGAGTGCTGTTTCACGCCGATCCCCGGTGGCCCGGAAGTCGTCGTAAGGCGAGAGCCGCCAGGTTAGCCCGCAAGCGTTCACGATGTGAATCGGAATTTCACGCCTCTTTCGTAGAAGGGCTGCGATTGCAGCAGGAGGAGAGGCATGGATTTTCGGACGTGGACGAGCAGAGTTGCGGCGCTCTTCGCAGTAATGGTGGCGGTGGCGGTCGGGTCGGCGAACAGCACGCATGCTGACGCGTCGATCGTCTTCCCGCCGCCATCGAGCACCGACCTGTGGGACGTGAGCCAGGGAACGACGGTGACTGGGACGAGTGGCATCTACCCGGGCATCAATCCGGCGAATATGTTCGGTGGCACTGGTGGCGTGGAGCCCGCCAACACGATCTTTGCCGATGGCAAGCCTGCCGGGACCGTGCACTGGATCGAGTGGCAGACGAGTTCGCCGGTCACCATTGCCAGCGCTGTGTTGGAGGCGCGTCACGATGGGGACAACGGTAGGGACGCGAACTACCGGGGCATGAGCCGATTCAAGCTCTTTGCCAGGGATACGGGAGGCGCCTGGATCCAGCTGTTCGACATTGAACCGGCGAACCCGTACGGCGATACGGTCGCCCCTGCAAACACCGGCGTGGCGGACATTCCGAGTCAGCCGTACCGACTTTTGCTCTGCGCGAACCTGGCGCTCATGACAGCCACAGAGTTCCGCGCGGAGGTTACCCAACGCGGGAACGTGGGCGGAGCCCAGGGGCCGCGCATTATCGAGTTGGACGGGTATGCGACCCCGTGCGAGACGGCTAACTCGAAGCCGACCGCGGATGCCGGGCCGGACCAGGTCGTTGAAGCGACCGCCGGTGGGACGGTGGTGACTCTCGACGGGAGCGGCTCCAGCGATCCAGATAGCGACCCGCTGACCTTCAACTGGACGGGGCCATTCCAAGAGGGTGGCGGCAATTTCGATGGCGTGGCGCCGGTGGTGACCTTCCCGGGGCCGGGCACGTTTGCGGTCGAGTTGACCGTGGACGATGGAAACGGCGGAAGTGATGCGGATACGGTCGAGATCCAGGTCGTGGATACCACGCCGCCGGTGCTCAGCGGCCTCGATGACATCGGCGTGGAGGCGCCTTCCGACGCTGGTGTCGTCGTGGCGTTCGACATACAGGCGACGGATGCGGCCGATGAGGCGCCGGTTATCGACTGCACGCCGCCGAGCGGTTCGACCTTCCTCCCCGGGACGACCACCGTTGAGTGCATGGCGACCGACCTGGCCGGAAACCAGGCATTCGGATCGTTCGATGTGACCGTAACCGTCCAGGTGGTGGAAGAGGAGGTCACGTTCGAGTCGCTCGCGGATGATGTCCGCGGCCTGGAACTGGCCGGTCTCTACCGGACGCAGTTGTTGCTGCGGCTTGCGCTGGCCAACTGGGCGTTCGAGGCCGGGCTCACGGAATCCGCGCACGCCTACCTTGCGGCGTTCATCGATTACGTGGAGCGACTGACTCCGCGCAGGATCTCCGTGGACGAGGCAGAGGCGTTGACCGATGGGGCCCATGCATTGATCGCAACGGTGCATGGGGAGCCGCCAGGAACTGATGTCTGCGGTGACTGGACATCGCCGGAGTGGACCGGCCTTGGGGGATTCGTCGCGAGACTGCTTCACCAGGCGGCGTGTTCCTAGGTAGCCGCGGGAGCTGGCGGCGTTGTGTCGCC
>CALFYR010000528.1 GCA_937954195.1 uncultured Dehalococcoidia bacterium | reverse complement strand
TTGTTGGGTTTACCAAGGATGTGGCCCGGAGACTTGATGGGGCCCTCGGCGAGGACCTGCTCGGCGTGTACCTCCACGGCTCCGCCTCGATGGACGCCTTTCTCTACCAGCGCAGTGACATCGACATGCTGGCGATCAGCCGGCGGGAGTTAAGCGACAAGGAGCGGCGGGCGGTGGCGGACGTGTTGATGGACCCCGACATGCCATGTCCCGGTTCGGGTCTCGAGTTCCACCTCGTGACAGACGAGTCGCTCGATGTCGCGAGCAAGTCGCCTGCGTTCGAGGTGCACCTGACAACGCTGCCGGAGGACCGGAAGTTCGTGGACGGCCGAGGTCACCCGGGGGACCCGGATCTGATCCTGCACTATGCGATGTGCCGCGAACGCGGCCGCGCCGTGGTAGGGCCGGATCCCAAGGACATCCTGCCAGTGGTGCCGCGCGAGTGGGTACTTGAAGCGATGATCGAAGAGCTCGACTGGGGCCTGGAGAATGCGCCGGTGCACTACACGATCCTGAACGCCTGCCGCGCGGTGCAATACGCAGAGACTGGCGAGCTGGCCAGCAAGCTGGAAGGTGGGCATTGGTTCACCAAAACGCACAAGCACACCGCCCCCGTGCACTACGCACTCCGGGAACAGAATGGTCGGGCAAAGATTCTTCCGACAGAGCAGCAGGCGCGAGCTATCGTCGCGTTGGCCCAGGAACGGCTGAACGACGCGCTCTGGGACGAGCGAGCGAACGCACAACGCTGGAGTGCGATACTCCGCGTGATGGGCCCTTTCGGTATTCGACTCGCGACCACGTCGGACGCTCAGCGGCTGGCCGTGTTGCGGTACGAGTTCCGGGCGGCGCAAAACGCCGCCACCGAGTCAGAGCATGCCTTCATCGAACGATGCGAAGCGTGGATGCGTGAGCGGCTGGCCGCGCAATCGGCCTGGCGGTGTTGGGTTGCCGAGGACGACGACGGAGTCTTCGGCCACCTCTGGCTCCAGCTGGTCGAAAAGATCCCAAACCCCGCACCCGAACTGGAACGCCACGGCTACATCACCAACGTGTACGTCCAGCCGCGCGCACGTGGGGCCGGCGCGGCAGGTGCGATGGTGGACAACGCTCTTGAGTTCTGCCGGGAATGTGGAGTGGATTCGGTGGTCCTGTGGCCGACGGACCGGAGCCGGCCTCTGTACATTCGCCATGGATTCGTGGAGCCCGGCGACATCCTGGAACTCGTGCTCGACTCGAATCGCGACATCCACTGAACTACGCGCGTCGGGGCGTATAGCTCAGCTCGAGGGCGATGCCATCCGGGTCTTTGAACGTCACACTGGGCGGCGTGTGGTCGTCCTGGATGGGGCTGTGTTCGATGCCGAGTTTGTCGAGCCATGCACACCACTCTTCAAGTGCCGCTCGGTCGGCGACCGCAAACGAAACGTGGTCCAGGCCGGGACGGCGCGGGGAGAACGGCTCGGGATCCTGCTCGTTGTGGCGGGTGAACGCGAAGACCATCCGGCTGTTGGGTTCGAAGATTGCGCAGGCGCTGATGCCGCACTCGTCACTCGAACCGCGCCAGACATCACGGGCGCCGAGCAGCTTCGTGTACCAGGCGACGCTGCGATCGAGGTCGCGGACGCTGAGTTCGACATGGGCGATGCCGGTGATTTGAGGCATTGGCTGACTCCTGGCAGCGATGGTGGGGCTGCGGGCGGACCGCCCCAAGGGCCAATTGGCGGCGATGTGCGCAACGGAGCGGTGCCTTTATGCGAGATTGCAACACGCGTGTGACCCACGTTAATCAGGTCGATCTGCCGGAGCTGGCAAGCTAGATGCATGTTCAGCAATGCGATGGCCACCGCCCTGATTGGCATCGAACTCGCCTGCGCCGCAATCCTTGGCGCGATCCTCTAGCGGATCAGCCCGGTGTTGCTTCGGCCGCCCTCTTGAGGTCGGCCGCGAAGTCGTCGAACGCGGGCTGCAAGTCCGGGATCATGCGGCCGAAGATCGGGCTGAGTGGCCCGCTGAAGACCTCTCGCATGTCGAACGCAACAGCGCCAGATTCCGTCGGCGTGAGGGTGAAGGTCCGAATCCCCTTGAACAGCCCGAGTGGCATGCCGCCCCGCCAGACCATCCGCTTGTTCGGCTCGAGTTCGACAACCTTGACGGGAAACGAACGTCCGGGATTGATTTTCACGAAGAGCTTGATGGTTTGGCCCTCGGTGATGTTGCCCTCGAACTTCTCGATCGTGGAGTTCCAGGAGGGATACGCCTGGCCATCGGTAAGGAATGCCCAGATGCGTTCCGCGGGAGCGTTGATTGTTGTGTGCGAGCTGAACACCTTCATGGCGGCGGACAGTAAGCGGCGCGGGGCGAACGCGCGGTAAAGGCGGACGCGGCTAGTGGCTGACGAGGTTCCACTCACCGGTCCGGAGATGGTGCACATCATTCAGGGACTGCAGCGCTCGCACACCGTGTCCCGAGAACACGATGTGCATCGAGGCGTGCGCTGGGCGGAAAAACATGTCGTAGTCCACGCCGATGATGTGGCCGATGTAGGCGTTGATAACGCCGCCGTGGCAGGCGATCACCACACGCTTGCCTTCGTTCTCGGCAAGGATCATCTCGACGGCGTTCACGGTCCGCTTTCGGAAGTCGTAGCTGGATTCGGAATACGGGTAGACGTCCCACTTCTTCTCGCGGAGCATCCGTTCGCGGATGCCGAGCAGCAGCCCCTGGCCCATGAATTCGATGGCTGACTTGTCGGCGGGCATGTCGCGGAAGATCTCCACCTCCCGGAGGTCGTGGATAACCTTCGGCTCGAGGCGGTGGTGGCGGGCTATTTCCGAGCCGGTATCGAAGGCGCGCTTGAGCGGGCTCGCGTAGACGACATCGATGCGGTCGACCGAGAGGCGTTCGCCGACTGCCTTCGCCTGCTGCTGGCCGCGTTCGCTGAGCGGCGGGTCGAACGTATCGCCAACCGGCCCCGAGCGCGGATCAGGGATGTGCTGCTCGCCGTGGCGGACGAAGATGAGTTCGGTGACCCCTTCGACTCCGGTGAGAAAAGCGCGGTCGAAGACCATTGGCGGGCGAGCAGTACCGGAGCTCATGAGCGGCATCCTTGAAGCGAGTTGGGGCGACTATCCCAGATGCACGTGAACGATGGAAGCGGCCCGGCGACCCTGAACTCCAGTCCGGAACAGCGTTGCTGGGCGAACGTGACACCGGAGGCATCGCCTACAATCGGGCCATGCAAGCACCTTCGGTATCGGTAATGGTCCGCGGATGGGATATCCGGACGGGCACGACGGGGCAGATGGTGATGGACGCAGCGCGCCGAGCCGAGTCGCTCGCGCTCGATGGCATCATCGCCGGTGACCACGTGACCTTCTACGGCTATGGCAACGACGGCCTGGTGACGCTGACGGCGGCGGCCGCTGCAACCGAAACGATCGAACTGAAGACGGCCGTCTACCTTCTGCCCCTAAGGCATCCAGTGCCCGTGGCTCTCCAGGTCGCGCAGCTGGACCAGCTGAGCATGGGCAGGTTCGTCCTGGGCGTGGGGGTCGGCGGCGAGGACCCACATGAGTTCTGGAGCTGCGGCGTGGACCCGGCCACGCGGGGCGCACGGACGAACGAAGCGCTGCAGATACTGAAGCGGCTCTGGGTCGAGGACGGCGTGACGTTCCAGGGGAAGCACTTCCAGATTGAGGACGTGACCGTGTACCCGAAGCCGTTCCGCCCGGTTCCGATATTCGTGGGTGGCCGGAGCGACGCAGCGCTTCGGCGGGCAGGGCGGTATGGGGACGGCTACACCGGCATCTGGCAGTCACTGGAACGGTTCGGGGAGGCCAAGGAGAAGATCGGTGCCGCAGCCGAGCAGGCCGGCAGGGCGGGCGCCGACGTGGAAATGGGAATGCAGTTCTGGACGAGTGTGGCGCCGACCAGGGACGGGGCACGCGCGCTGGTTTCGCGGGGGATGGAAGGGACGTATCGCATCCCGTTCGAACGGTTCGAACGGTACACGCCGTATGGGACGGCACGGGAGGTTGCGGAGTTCATCGTCCCGTACGTGGAAGCGGGAGCCCGCCACATCAACCTGATCACCACACAGGAGACGCCGGACGAATCGGCGGAACGGGCGGCGGAGATCCGGGCGGCACTGCACGAGTTGTGCGGCTAAATCGACAATCCGCACGCCACAATCGACAATCGAAGGCGTGCTGACCCGCCGGATTATTCCCTGCTTCGATGTGGACCGTGGCCGCGTGGTGAAGGGCATCTCGTTCGTGGAACTTCGCGACGCCGGCGACCCGGTCGAGCTGGCGAAGATCTATGAGGCGGAAGGCGCCGACGAACTGGTGTTCCTTGACATCACTGCATCCTCCGATGACCGGAGCACCACCTACGACATGGTGGCGGCAACGGCGGACCAGGTGTTCATCCCGTTCACGGTCGGCGGCGGGATCCGGAGCCCGCTCGACATGAAAATAATGTTGGAGCTTGGCGCTGAGAAGGTGAGCATCAACACCTCTGCCATCCAGAACCCGGACCTCATCAACGAAGGGGCGTACCGCTTCGGGAGCCAGTGCGTCGTGGTCGCCATCGACGCGCGCGCTGTGCCGGGCGAAGCCGGAAATTGGGAAGTGTTCACTCATGGCGGCCGCAACCCGACAGGGCTCGATGCGGTGCAGTGGGCCGTGGAGGCGGTGGAGCGTGGCGCCGGCGAGCTGCTCGTGACGAGCATGGACACTGACGGCCACCAGAAGGGTTATGACAATGCGATGCTCCGCGCGATCAGCGAAGAGGTGGGCGTACCGGTGATCGCTTCGGGCGGCGCGGGCGGACCTGAGCACATGGCGCAGGCGCTGACCGACGGCAAGGCAGATGCCGTCCTGGCGGCGAGCATCTTCCACTTCGGCACGTACAAGATCGCCCAGGTGAAGGAACACTTGGCGGCGCAGGGGCTGCCGATACGACCGGTGAAGGCCGTGCCCGAACTACAGGCGAAACTATGAGCGAAGCCGACATGCTCACCTTCGATGCGGACGGCCTCGTCCCCGCCGTCGTCCAGGATGAGGCGACTGGCGCCGTGCTGATGCTCGGGTTCATGAACCGGGAGTCGATCGCGCACACGTTCGCTTCGGGCCGTGTGACGTTTTGGAGCCGTTCGCGCGACGAGCTCTGGGAGAAGGGGGCGACGAGCGGGAACTACCTGGAGCTGGTGCGCATCGCCAAGAACTGTGAGGCAAATTCGCTGCTGGTGACGGCGCGGCCGCTTGGGCCGACCTGCCACACCGGCAACGCAAGCTGCTACTACCGGGAGTTCGACCCCACGGCCGACCTTCCGCCGATTGAGGACTGATGGAACTTTTTCCCGTTGAAGGTCCGTGGCCGGGCCGGCTGGCCGTGTGTCTCCGGCCGCGCTCGGGCTGGTTCCTGGATGACGACGTTCTTGCGCTCAAGCGGCACGGATACGACTCGCTGGTCACGGCGATCACGCACGACGAAATCCGCAAGCTGGACCTTCACGAGCTCCCGGACGCATGCCAACGAGCAGGGGTCACGTTCCACCACTTTCCGGTGGGCAACCTGCAGGTGCCACCGGTGGAGACGGCGCTCCCGGCGTTGATGGCCTGGAACGAGCACCTTTCGCGGGGTGGAGGGCTGGCCGTACATTGCTGGGCGAGCGTCGGGCGTTCGCCGACGTTGACTGCGGCGCTTCTTGTGCTGG
>CALFYR010000527.1 GCA_937954195.1 uncultured Dehalococcoidia bacterium | reverse complement strand
CGATCGAGACCGACAATAATGAGGTCAAGCGCCCGAAGCTGCCGGGCTTCGGGTTCTGAGAGCGAGCCCGATACCTCGGCTTCGTCAATCCTCTCCAGGTCGTTGATAGTGACTGCGCGTGGTTTTCGCAGCCATTCGCCGAAGAGAGAAGGGGCCTTTCGTTCGAACCGGACTTCGTACAGAGCTCCGGAGTCGTCCTCGTACTGCTCATTGAACGCTCGGAACGAACTGGCGAGGCTGCGCATCTCGATTGCGAGCTCTTCGACACGCGCCTCCGTGCGCTTTTGCGCCTCCGCCAGTTCCTCCACACGCGCCTCGGTACGCTTCTGCGCTTCGGCGAGTTCTTCGACTCGGGCCTCGGTGCGCTTCTGCGCTTCGGCGAGTTCCTCGACCCGGGCCTCGGTACGTTTCTGCGCTTCGGCGAGTTCCTCGACTCGAGCCTCGGTACGTTTCTGCGCTTCGGCGAGTTCCTGAACGATGGCTGGCAACCGGTCGAACTCGTCGCCGAGGATGAGCGGGCGTAGTTGGGTACGCCACTCGGGTTTTGCCGCGAGCAGTGCGATGAGGTCTTGCAGGTCATTCACTGTGAATGCCATGGCCATATCGTACATGACGGCAGCGCCCCGCTCTCCGCCAAGGTCCCGCCTACCTCCCGCCGGTGACGCCGCCGCTTCGCACCAGTAAATCCTCAAGTTCCATTTGCCACTCGAGGGCGGCGCGGCGCTTTTCCGGGGTGTCGGCCAGTTCTTCGTAAATGGCCTGACCCCAACGTACGTGCTCTTCTTCTTCCAGCAGCATGTGGTTCAGGATGCGGACCGTTGGCGCGTCGCACACCTGGTCCGTGACCTGGCGGTGGTGGCGGTAGTACACGCACAGGTGGGGCTTCATGACCCGGTAAAGCCCGACAACGCGCAGGAGCTGGTCGGTTTGCAGTTGCATTGCCTCGCAGAACTTCAGGAACTCCTCGTTCGGGGGTTCGGCGACGTAGCTGGTTCGAAGGGTTGGCGGCGTTTCGAAGTCCATCTTCTCGGTCACGCGAAGTTCGGGGAGGCGCTGGCCGAGCCAGATGGAGTGCACCGAGTCGTGGTAGCAGTGTTCGCCGAACGCGAACTTGAGCTTGATGGCGGGCGTCGACGAAGCCCACCCGGCTGCCGTCGTCATGCACACGTTCTCCGCGAAACGGTAGTTGCTGATGCGGCGGGCGTTGTCATCGACGCTGAAGGCGCCGCCGATGGTCCGGGGGTCAATCGCGAGTTCGGGCATGTATCCCTCCTAACGGACCGCCGCGACGGCGGCTGCGGCGCGTTCGCGGATGCGTTTGCGGGTGGCATTCTGCTTCGCGGCCCACGCCTTCGCCCGTTCCTTGGCGGCCGCGAGCTCTACCGGGTCGTGGACGTAGGTCTCATCAGGGACGATGCACTTCTCCGGGCAAATTGGGATGCAAATGTCGCAGTCGATGCAGCCGGCCGGTTCGACGACGTGCGTCCGGTGCCCGGTAGTGAAGAAGCGAATCGTCTCGGTGGGGCAGGCGCGGCGGCAGAGCCCACAGTTGATGCACGGTTCGAGGAGAATGCGGACCGCCACTAGCGGGCCGCGCCATCGCCGCCGAGCGCGGCGGTGCCCCGCTCGATCTCCTCGGCGAAGAACTCACGAATTTCGGAGGATTGCTGGCCGCTGAGACGCTCGCGCATGCCTTCGAACATGGCATGGGCGCGGAGGGCGCGCTCCTCTTGCTCCGGGTTGTCTTCGCAAAGCGCCTTCACGAAGTAATCGCCGATGGCCGTGTGCGTCACCTCGTCGGCCCAGTTGTAGTCGTAGACGAGCTGCATGAGGTCGTCGCCGACGCGGCGGCCGAGCTCGCTGGTCCCCTTGAAAAGGTCGAGCGCGGCGCCTTCGAGGGCGACATTGGTGACCGAAAGGCTGATAACGGGGTCGCGCATGATTTGCGCCTGCTGGGTCTCGTTCTGGGCGCCCTGGCCGCGGGCCACAGCCGCGTTGGCCTCGCTCGGCGGAGCGCCGGCGAGCGTATCGGGATATTCGCCGACTTTGCCGCCGTAGTTCTCGAGGAGCTCGGTGCCGAGCTGCGCGTGGCGCACTTCGTCCCAGGTCTGGCGGGCCATAGCGAGGATGAGTTCCCACGGGACGGGCCACTGCTGCCATTCGGCGACCTTGCGGCTGAAGGCATCGATCCCGGCGTATTCGGCGCTCACGATTCCGCTGACCAGCGCCTTCCGGAACTCGATGTTGTCCGGGTCCTGGGCGACCATTTCGCGGAGCAGGCCGAGGTCGTAGTTGCTCGCGTCGCCAAGTTTGGCGGCCAGTTCGTCGCGTTCCTCCGGGCCGATCAGCACGGCAGGGCGATAGGCCGGCTCGCGCTTCGAAGGGAGGGTTCGGATCTGTTCGGCAAATGCCTTCGACATGGAAATGCCCCCGTGGAATCCTGCTGCGTGCGGCGCAGTATACCCACGAGGGCATCCATTCGATACAAAGGTGAACCGGGTTCGGCCCGGCTTACCCCATCGTCTGAACCCTATCCGGGGTGATGCGGTAGATAACGCGCGTTTCGGCAGCATTCCGATAGGGGTATGAGTCGAGGTTCATGTACTTCTTGGCCATGCGGTCGATGTGGGCATCGGCGCCGTCGGTTGTGCGTGCGGTCACGGTGCCGCGGACCTGAATATAGCGATAGGGATTCGCCTGATCGTGGACGCTGAGGGCGACGCGGCCATCGCGGGCGAGATTGCGGTCCTTCAAGCGGTCGACGGCGGTGTTGAACACAATTTCGTCGCCATCGACATCGATCCAGACCGGCGTGACCTGGGGCGACCCGTCGGCCATGAGGGTCGCGATGTGGGCGAAGTTCGGATTCTCCAGGATGTCGCGATGGGAAGCCGGGATCTGGGCCATTGAGCTTATCTCCAGTAAGTAGTGGTTCAACCTTACCGGCCAGATAGTTGCTTGCGCAACCAGTGTCATGTCGCCTATCGGCGGGGGTGCCGCGTACGCTACGCGCGTGCGCGCCTTCGTGATTGCTCACGGTGATCCACCTTCCGCCGAGTTGGTCCGCCGGCTGGCCGCCGGCGCGGGCATGATCGTTGCCGCTGACGGTGGCGCGCTCATCGCGCTGGACCGCGGCATCACGCCCGATGCGGTCGTCGGCGACCTGGACACCATGTCGGAGCACCCCGATGCACCGATACCGGCCGACCGCTTCCACAAGGAAGACGTGCTCGACACGACCGACCTGCAGAAGTCGATCGCGTACGCCATAGAGCGCGGAGCGATGGAAGTCGACGTCATCGCGCACGGCGGCGGCAGGGCCGACCACGCGCTGGCCAACCTCTCCGTGCTGACCACGTTCCGGGGCACGCCGGTGCGCCTCCACGATGACCAGTTTGTGATCTCGCTGGTGGATGGATTCGCGGAGATCCGGGGGGAGCCGGGCACACTCATTTCGCTCGTGGCGATTGGCGTCTGTAGCGGGGTCACGACGACGGGGATGCGCTGGGACCTCGACAACTTCACGTTGCGGTTTAGCCCGCGGGGGATTCACAACGAACTGGCCGGGCGCCTGGCGACGGTTTCGGTGCGAACAGGCGACCTGCTGCTGTTCGAAGGGCGCTGGATCGAACGCCACAAGTAAGCGCGCCTGAACCTTTGTGACGGAAATGTGGAGTCACCTTTAGCGCGGAGGCGCCATTCACCGGTTGAACGGAGGGCGTAACGACCTCCACCAACCCAGGAATGGAGTACCTAACATGAAGTTCTCAATCCGTGACAGCCGTCTCGTCTCGGTCGGCGCCGCAAGCATCATCGCCGTGGGTGTGCTGGGCGTCGGCAGCGTCGCATTTGCGCAGGAAGGCAGCGACACCACGCCGCCCATCGAATCCGGCGAGGGCGAGCGCCATCACGCTGGGCTCAAACCCGTGCGGTCGCTCCTCAGCGATGCGGGCGTGACCAAAGAGGAGGCGGCCCAAGGCAAGGAAGCCGGGCTGACGTGGGGCGAAATCATCGATACCTACGGGGACATTTCGGCGGACGAGGCGAAGGCCAACGCGCTGGCCGCGCTTGAGGAGAAGCTCGTCGATGCAGTCGCGAACGGCCGCATTGAACAGGAGAAGGCGGACGAGATCCTGGCCAACGCGCCCGCGCGCATCGACGCGTTCCTGGCTTCGGCGCCGGGCGAGAACCGCCCGCACATCCCGGCGAAACTCGCGCACTTCGCACTGAGCACCGTGGCCGAAGTCCTCGGGGTCGAACCTTCGGCCCTGGTCGAACAGTTGCGCGCCGGTGAAACGATCGCCGACATCGCCGGCGACCAGACCCAGGCCGTGATAGATGCGCTCGTGGCGGAGGCGAGCGCAAAGATCGACGATGCGGTCGCCGCGGGCCGTCTCGACGCCGAACGGGCTGACGTGCTCAAGGGGGAACTGCCGGCCAAGGCGGAGCAGTTCGTGAACACCGAGCATCCCGGGCGGGCTGCCCTGGACCGGCTGCGGGACCGGATCGGCGACCGCGAAGGGCTTCGGGGGAGGTTCGGAAACTAGAGCAGGCGGTCCCTCCCGCCATGAGGCCCCGGCACCGCGCCGGGGCCTTTCGCTATGCCGAGGGCGGCGGCTTTCGTACCATCCGGCGATGCGCGTGCTTCTTCTTGGTTCGAACGGCCAGCTTGGTTCCGACATCGTTCGGACCTGGGACGACCCGGATGTTCTCGTGGCCAGGGCGACCCGGATGCACGCTGACGTGACCGACCCGGTCGGGCTGGAATCGATGATCGAGCGGAACCGGCCCGACGTGATCGTCAACACAACCGCGTTCCACAACCTGCCTGTGTGCGAGAGCGACCCCGAGACCTGCTTCAAGGTGAACGTGGTCGGCGGGTGGAACCTGGCCCGCATCGCGAAGGTGGTCGGGGCGAGGGTCGTCCAGTTCAGCACGGACTACGTGTTCGATGGTGAAAAGGGTTCGCCGTATGTCGAGGACGACGCGCGGCGGGCCGTCAACGTGTATGGCGCGGCGAAAATCGCGACCGAAGATGTGGTGCGGATTGCCAACCCGGACCACCTGATCATTCGGGTTTCGGGGCTGTACGGGCTTGCCGGTTCCGCTGGCAAGGGCGGCAACTTCGTCGAAACCATGTTGCGGCTCGCCCGGGAGGGGAACCAGATCAAGGTGGTTTCGGACCAGGTGACGGCGCCGACGAACACGGCGGAGATCGCCGAGGCCGTGCTGCCGCTTATCAAGAGCGGCGCCACCGGCACCGTGCACCTTGCCGCCGGTGAGGGGTGCTCGTGGTACGAGTTCGCGGCGGCGATCTTTGAAGAACAGGGACTGAAGCCCGACCTCGAGGCCGTAACGACGGAGGAGTTCGGCGGGAACATCCGGCGGCCGCAGTACAGCGTGCTCGGCTCGAAACACCACCCGCCGCTGCGGCACTGGCGCGAGGGCCTGAAGCGCTACCTGGCGGAGAAGTACGGGTAGCGCCTACCCCGAAACGCACGTCTTCCGTACCATCCCCGAAACCACGCGGGGGAATATGGCATGCGCATCCTGGTAACCGGGGGAGCCGGGTACATCGGTAGCGTCCTTATCCCGAAGTTGTTGGAACGCGGCCACCAGGTCCGCGTGGTGGACCGCATGTTCTGGGGGCTCCCGCACTACGCGGAGATGCCGGGCGTGGAACTCGTGAACGCGGATGTCCGGAAGCTGCCCGAGGGCGTCTTCGAGGGCATCGACGCGGTGGACCACCTCGCCGGGTTTTCGAACGATCCGACCGCCGAGTTCAGCCCCGACGCCAACTGGCAGATGAACGCTGTGGCGACGGACACCATCGCCGAGCTGTGCCGGGCGGCGGGTGTGCGCCGGCTGGTGTTCGGCAGCTCGTGTTCGCTGTACGACGGGGCCGAAGATACTGACACCTTGCTGGACGAAGAGGCGGCGCTCGCCCCCCGGGGCGCTTATGCGACTTCGAAGCACTATTCGGAAGAGGCGCTGCTCAAGCACGCCGGCGATGACTTCGAACCGGTGATCCTTCGCCAGGCGACCGTGTTCGGGGCGAGCGAGCGGATGCGGTTCGACCTGGTGGTGAACGCGTTCGTGAAGGACGCGCTGGTTCGCCAGCGGCTGATCTTGCACGGGGGCGGGCGCATGTGGCGGCCGCTGGTAAGCGTGAACGACCTGAGCGACGCGCACGTCGCATGCCTGGAAGCGCCGAGCGAGCTGGTCGCGGGCGAAGTGTTCAACGTGGTGGGCGAGAACTACCAGGTGCGCGAACTCGCCGAAGTGGTGGCGAACGCGCTGGTGAAGCTGGGCAAGCCCGTGGCGCTCGAAGACGGGCCGCTGCCGCGCATCGTGCGGAACTACAAGTGCAGTGGCGAGAAGCTGCGAAAGCGGCTCGACCTCGAGCTGCCGACGACACCTTCAGTGGCCGTTGAGGACCTGGTCGAACGCTACGGCAAGGTGCCCCTCGAACAGCTTGGGCACCCGAAGTACTACAACATCGCGTGGATGGAGCTCCTAGAGCAGGTTCGGCCGGCATACCAGGCGATGCAGAACATCTTCGAGCCGATCGAGGAGTAGGGATTGGACATCCACGTGACGAAGACGGCGCTCGATGGCGTCGTGCTGATTGATACGGACTTCTTCCGCGATGAGCGCGGGTTCTTCATCGAGGTGTTCCACAAGGGCACGTACGAGGCAGCCGGGCTGCCGACCGAGTTCGTGCAGGACAACCACTCGAAATCGGTGAAGAAGGTACTTCGCGGCTTCCATTACCAGGACATGACCGCGCCGATGGGCAAGCTGGTGCGCTGCACGGCGGGCGCGATCCTGGACGTGGCCGTGGACCTGCGAGTCGGTTCTCCGACGTTTGGGAAATGGGTTGGCGCGGAACTCACCGCCGAGAACATGCGCCAGATCTGGGTGCCTGATGGCTTCGGTCACGCGTTCATGACGCTCTCTGAATCGGCCGAGGTGCAGTACAAATGTACGGGGCTGTACACGCCGCCCTCCGAAGGGACGGTGGCATGGAACGACCCGGAGATCGGCGTCGAGTGGCCGTTCGATGACCCGGTGCTTTCGGCCCGCGACCAGAACGCGATGAGCCTGCGGCAGTACCTGGAGAACCCGGCGTTCCGATTCGAGGGCTGACCTTCACCGGAACCTG
>CALFYR010000526.1 GCA_937954195.1 uncultured Dehalococcoidia bacterium | reverse complement strand
AACTCGATAAAGGCGGTGGGTTCGGCGCGGCCCAGGTCGACCTCCCTGAAGGTGTCCGCATCCAGGCGCCGCTCGAAGGCAAGATGGGCGACTGGGAGATTGGCCAGCAGGTCAAACTCGTCGCGCGCACCGTCGGCAAGGACGAGGAAGGCAACGAGCTCTGCAGCATCGCCTTCCGGCTCAAGGGGGCAACGTCATGAGCCTCGCACGCGATGTCTATGTGATCGGCGTCGGCATGCACCGCTTCGGGAAGCACGATGTGAGCCGCCGCGACATGCACTACGTGGCTGGCATGTCCGCCCTCGACGACGCCGGCCTCTCCTTCCGCGATGTTGGCGCGCTCTACAGCGGCTACATCGGCGGCAACATGCTCGATGGCGTCACCTTCGCGAAGGACCTCGGCCTCACCGGCCTGCCCGTCGTCCACGTCGAAAACGCCTCGGCCACCGGTTCCAGCGCCTTCCGCGAAGCCGTCATGGCCGTCGGCGGCGGCAGCACCGACGTGGCGTTGGCCATCGCCTTCGATGGCCGTCTTGGGAACGTCGCGGCAGCCGGCGGACCCCGCCGGCCCACGATGGAGACGAACCTGCTGCCCGCGGCCTTCTTCGCCTTCTGGGCCGTTCGCCGCATGCACGATAACGGCACCACCGTGGAGACGTTCGCGAAGATTGCCGCGAAGAACTGGAACCACGCCCGCCTGAACAAGTTCGCCGAGCGCCAGGCTGAGCAGGAGATCACGCCCGAGATGGTGCTCGCCGCTCCGATGGTGGCGTACCCGCATACCGCGATGATGGCGTGTGGCGCCGGAGCGGGCGCTGCCGCCGCCATCGTCGCCACCCGGGAAGTGGCCGAACGACTCTCCCGCGGCCGCCCGCTCGTGAAGGTCATCGCCTCACAGATGCAATCCGAGCGCTACCAGCCGGGCCACGTCTTCCTCGGCGCCATCGTCGGTCCTTCCGAATCCACGCGCATCACCGCCAACCTGGCCTACGAAGAAGCCGGCGTCGGCCCCGAAGACCTGGACCTCGTCCACGTCCACGACGCCTTCCCCATCGAAGAGCTGATGTACTACGAGTTGCTCGGCATCTGCCCGGACGGCGAAGGCGACCGCCTGGTCGCCGAAGGCGCGACGGCGCTCGGCGGGCGCATCCCGTTTTCGACCGATGGCGGCCTCATTGGCCGCGGTCATCCCGGTGGCCCGACCGGTCTCGCGCAGATCTGGGACGTCACGCAGCAGCTGCGCGGCGAATCCGGTGCCCGCCAGGTGGAAGGAGCGCAAATCGGGCTCGCCCACATGATGGGCGCTGGCTCGGTCTGCGTGGTCCACATCCTTAAGCGGGAGTAACGAGCTTTCAGGCGAACTCTTCCATCTGGGTGCAATGGCCCGCCTCGTGGTTGGCCATTCCCCAGCTCAGTTCGCGGACACTGGGCCGCGACTCGCTGTCGTTGTACGGGACGTGAACGATGGCGACCCGCTCCCACGCCTCAATGCCAAGGCCTTGCAGCAGCGCCATCAGGGCCGAGCGTTGCTCTTTGAACGCCGCGAAGGATTCAGCGAACGGGAGTTGGTCGTAGCGCGACTTCTTCATCCGCGCCCGTGGCGAAACCTGACGCCAGCGCGGCTCGTCTTCGCCGAGGACTCGGATGATGTGCTCGGTGTGTACATCGGCAACAGCGCGGATGTGCCAGAGGATTTCGTTCGGCGACCAGCCACCGCCCGGCGGCGATGCCACAAGAAGCTCCGGAGACAGGCGACATGCCACGGCCTCGAGACGCGCTGTGTTTTCAGCGAGACGCTGAAGGATGGCCGCAGGTTCGGCGTATTGCCTCATTGCGAGAAGGGATGATAGCCATCATTATTGACGGAATCCACTCGCCAGCAGAGACCTCTCCTGCGACCACACCGGACCCCTCTGCTACCATCGCCACCACTTCAGGGGGTGCGCCATGGCGGGATTGTTCGATATCAGCGGAAAGGTCGCGGTTGTCACCGGCGGGTCGCGCGGCATTGGGCTCATGATTGCCCGTGGGTTCGTCGAAGCGGGCGCGAAGACCTACATCTCCTCCCGCAAGAAGGACGTCTGCGACGCGGTCGCCGCCGAACTCTCGAAGTCCGGCGAGTGCATCTCGATCCCCGCCGACCTTGGCACGGAGGCGGGTTGCCGCTTTCTCGCGGATGAAGTGGCGAAGCGCGAATCGAAGCTGCACATCCTCGTGAACAACGCCGGGGCCAACTGGAACGCGCCCATCGCCGACTTCCCCGATGACGCATGGGACAAGGTGATGAACCTGAACCTCAAGGGCATCTTCCACCTCACGCGCTTCATGCTCCCGCTGCTCGAAGCTGCCGCCAGCGCGGACGACCCGGCCCGGGTCATCAACATCGGCTCGATCGATGGGCTGAACGCGCCCCGGTACGAGACGTACCCGTACTCGAGCAGCAAGGCTGCCGTACACCACCTCACGCGCCACATGGCCCAGAACTTCGGGGCGAAGCAGATCACGGTGAACGCCATCGCGCCCGGGCCGTTCGAAAGCAAGATGATGGAGGAAACGCTGAGGCGCTTCGGCGATAGCATCCGTGCATCGAGCCCGCTGGGCCGCATCGGCCGCCCGGACGACATGGCAGGCACGGCCATCTT
>CALFYR010000525.1 GCA_937954195.1 uncultured Dehalococcoidia bacterium | reverse complement strand
CCGGCGAACTGATCGCCATCCATCACCACCAGGGGGTCCTGCTGGAAAACCGGGGGCCGGGAAAGCGCGATCCGCGCTGCGGTCCGGGCCGACATCGTCGCCGCCACGGTGGTGGCCGGCACGCACATCTGGGCCGCCTGCCGCTTTTCGTAGAGCGAAAGCCCGAACTGGCCGGACATGCGTTCGAACAGCCGCCCCCGCGTGATGATGCCGACCACGGTGGAATCCGAGAGCACCGGCAGGACTTCGAGCAGGCTGTTCTCCTGGAACATCTCCAGGATGTCGGCGCCCAACGCGCCCTGGCCAATCGTCGGCGAGATGGTGGCGAGATCTCCGACACGCGCGTTCCGCGTTTCGGCCCGCAGGCGCCGCCGTTCCGCGTTGAGCGACTGGATGAGCCGCACCGACTTCGGTTCTGGCTGGCGCGGCAGGGCCGCAGGCTTCCCCAGTACGAACCCCTGTCCGAAATCCACGCCGAGTTCGATGAACGCCTCGACCTGCTCCGGCGTCTCGATCCCTTCCGCAACGACGCGGGCGCGCATCTGGTGGGCGAACCCGGTGATTGCTTCCACCATCGATCGCCGCGCCCGGTCGAATTCGATGTCGCGGCTCAGCCAACGGTCCAACTTCACGAAGTTCGGCCGCAACTCAACGGTCGATTGCAGACTCGACTGGCCCGCGCCCGCATCGTCGATGGCGAGCAGGAACCCGTACGACCGGAACCCGCTGAGGATGCGGCGCATCTGGTCGAAGTCCTCGATCGCCTGCTCTTCCGTGATTTCGATGACGATGCGCTCAGGCTCTATCCCATGACGGCGCACCATCGACTGCAGGGCGGTGGCCCGCATTTGCCCGCCCACCAGCGATGTCGGCGAGCAGTTCAGGAACAGCAGGTGTCCCCGCTGCAGGACCGGACCGAACCGCGACACCGCGGCGTTTCGCCAGGCGTCATCGACTTCCGCGCCCAGCCCATGGTGGTTGGCCGCGGCCAGGAAGTGTGCCGGTGAGTTCAACGGCTCGGCGGCGTCCGGCCGCGTGAGCGCCTCGTACCCGAGTACCTCGGCCGTGGCCAGCGAAACGATAGGCTGGCAAACGGCGCGGGCAGCGCCAATCGCGAGCACGCGCTCAATTTCACGCCGCTCATTCAACGGGCGTACCTGCTGTGGGGATTCCGGTTGTTCGCTCACTTCTGGCATTGCCCTCAACAGGTTCTTCGGTGGTTTTCCCTCTCTTGCGCATGGTTCCGAATGGAATTCGAGGCGAAATCCGCGCAATGTCCACGAACCACGGTCCGCGGGCCGTCATGGCATGATGCGCCCCATGGCCGGACTGACCCTGAACGACATCCAGGAAGCCGCCGCCGCCTTCGGCCCGCTCGTCCGCACCACCCCGGTGTGGCCGTTCGCCATGCCCGCCGCCACAGGGGAACGCACGCTCCACCTCAAGCTCGAGAATCTGCAGGTCACGGGCTCGTTCAAGGCGCGCGGCGCCCTGAACTTCCTCCGCCTCCTGCCCGATGCCGAGGCCGGGCGAGGACTCGTCGCGGTCAGCGCCGGCAACCACGCCCAGGGCGTCGCCCTCGCCGCCCGCGAACGCGGGGCGAACGCCACCATCGTGATGCCCGCCGCGGCCCCGCTGGCCAAGGTTCTCGCGACCCGCGCGCTCGGTGCGAAGGTCATCCTCCACGGCGCCAGCCTCGACGAAGCCCGGGCGGAGGCCTTCGCCATCGCTGACCGTGAAGGCCGCGTCTTCGTCCCGCCTTACGACCACGACGCCATCATCGCCGGGCAGGGGACCATCGGCCTCGAAATCCTCGAACAGCACCCGTCTGTCGAGGAGATCCTGGTCCCGGCAGGCGGCGGAGGTTTGCTTGCCGGAATCGCGCTAGCCGTGAAGTCGCTCCGGCCTGATGTCCGGGTCATCGGCGTCCAGGCCGCCGCAATGGATGGCATCTGCGAATCCCTCCGCGCGGGAAAAGTCCTCCGCGCGCCGTCCGTCCGCACCATCGCCGATGGCGTCGCCGTCTCCGGGCCCTCCGAGCGCACGTTCGCCATCATTCGCGAGCACGTCGATGAGATGGTCGCCGTCTCCGAAGAAGCCATCGCCCACGCGGTCGTGCTCCTGATGGAGCGCGGAAAGCTCGTCGCCGAAGGCGCCGGTGCTCTCGGCGTCGCCGCGATTCAGTCCGGGGTGTACCACCCCCGCGGCGAAGCCGTGGCCGTCATCTCCGGCGGCAACATCGATATCAACCTCATCGGCTCGGTGGTCCGCAACGGCCTTGTCGACGCGGGCCGCTACCAGCAGCTCGCCGTCGAAGTCACCGACACTCCGGGCCAACTCGCCCTCGTCGCGTCGGTCATCGCATCAGCGGGCGGCAACGTGCTGGAGGTGGAGCACAACCGGGAAGCGCCCTCGCTCCCTATCGGCGTCGCTATGCTCGAGTTGCTGCTCGAAGTGAATGGGGCGGAGCACTTCCGTGAAATCCTGGCGGCACTGCGGGAAGCTGGCCTCCGTGGCGTCCCCGGCAGCGAAGCACGGCTGGCGACCACCGAAGCCCGCAGCGCCCACGAACACCAGTAGAAACTACGTACGCGGCTCGCTTGGCTTATCCGGCGAGAGCGCCGCATCCAGCACGAAAATCAGCGCGACCAGCAGCATGCTCAGGGCCGCGAGTTTCAACGCCCGTTCGATGAGGCCGGCGATGCCGCGGCCAATCTTTCCGAAGATGCTCACGCCTGCCTCCGCACCATGTTCCGGTAAATGCCCGGCTCGCTGCCGGGGATGATGGTCGCGCCGACGGCCTTTTCGTAGAACGCAGCCGGCCCGACGCCGCCAATAATCGCATACGCGTAGCCCTCGGCGGCGAGCGCCTCCAGGCACTGCAACAACAGCGCCCGCCCAATGCCGCCCCCGCGCTCGCGTTCGAGCACTCCCGTTGGCCCGAAGTAATCGGGACGGGTCGCGTTGTAACAGGCGAACCCCAGCACTTCTCCACCTCGCTCCGCGATGTAGACCGCCGGCGGGATGCTCGCGAAACCCGCCAGCACCTCATCGCCCCAGTTCGCGAAGTGCTGCTTCACGAACGCCAGAACGGCGCTCCGCTCGTACGATTCCGCCCGGCGGCAAACAACTCCGCGCTCGCGCAGCCGCTCCACCTCCGGGGCCGCCGGGGGCACGTCGTACAGCTTCACGAGCATGTCGGGCACGGGACTACGCCAGCCCGCCGCCATCGAGAATGAGCGTCTGGCCCGTGGTAAACGACGACGCCTGGCTCGCGAAGTACACGACCGCGCCGGCCATCTCGTCGGGGTCGCCGATGCGCCGTAATGGGCTTTGCGCCATCGAACCCTTGAGCCGCTCTTCGTTGTCCCAGAGCGCGCGCGAGAACTCCGTCTTGATGAGGCCCGGCGCAATGCAATTCACGCGGATCCCATCGACGCCCCACTCCTTCGCGCACACCTGGGTGAGCATGATGATCGCCGCCTTCGAAACCGAATACGCGCCGAGGCCGCCGCTCGCCCGGAACCCGCCGGTCGAGCTCACGTTGATGATGGCGCCGCCTTCGCCGTGCTCCTTGATGGCCTCGCGTACCATC
>CALFYR010000524.1 GCA_937954195.1 uncultured Dehalococcoidia bacterium | reverse complement strand
TTCGACATCAGCGCGATGATGTCCTCGAAGTTCAGGCTCAGCAGCCACTCGGAGTTGTGACGCAGCTCCGTCTTCGAAGCGTCGAGAATGCTCGCCGCCTGCTCGAAATACGTCGCCTCGTTCACCGCGATGTCCTCGCGGGTCAGGATCGGCCGGAGCTTATTCTTGTCGCTCGGGTCGCCGATGAGCGCCGTGCAGTCCCCAATCAGAAAGATCGCATGGTGGTCGAACTCCTGGAATTGCCGCAGCTTCCTCAGCGGCACCGTGTGGCCCAGCGTCAGGGATGTCGCCGTCGGGTCGATGCCGAGGTACACGCGCAGCGGCCGGTCCTGCTCCAACAGCCCCCGCAGCTCACGCTCCATCTGCCGCTTCAGCATCGCGTCGCCATAGTCGACGCCGCTCATCAACACCGTGAGCTGCTCATCGACCGGGGCCATCTTCCTCGTCACCTGCGCGATACCTCGTACGCTTGAATTCGTCCCGTCAGCGTATCCGCCGCCCCCCTCCCGCGCCACGCAGCCCGGCTTCCGTCGATGCCCGGCTCCACCATGCATTGCAGCACCAATCGCCAGGCCAACCGAAAATCGAAAATCGGCAATCGAAAATTACGAGAGTAGCTCCCGGGCCCGCTCCACGTCCGCCCCAATCTGCGCGGTCAGCGCTTCCACCCCATCGAACTTCTGCTCGCCCCGGATGCGGGCCACGATCTCCAGGTCCATCCGCTCGCCGTAGATGTCCCCCTCGAAGTCGAGCAGGTACGTCTCTATCGAAATGTGCCCCGCGTCAAACGTCGGCCGCCGGCCGATGTTGGTCGCCCCCATCAGCAGCCGGCCGGCCACGGTCGCGCGCGTCGCGTACACACCGAGGGCCGGCAGCGCGCGGTCGGCCGCAACGGAGATGTTCGCCGTCGGAAATCCGATCGTGCGGCCCCGTTCGAAGCCCTTCACCACCGGGCCGCCGAGCCGGTAGAACCGCCCCAGCAGCGCCGTCACGCGGTCCATGTCGCCTTCGGCCAGCGCATTGCGGACCGCGGTCGAACTGTATCGCTCGTGGTCGTGCATCAGCGGCTCAATCTGCACCACTTCGAACCCCAGTTCGCGTCCAAGTTCGCGCATCCGCTCAGGCGTGTCTTTCGGCGCGCCTCGCCCGAAGGCCGCATCCGGCCCCAGCACCATCAGTCGCATGTTGCACAGTTCGAAGAACGCGCCCGCCAGGTCTTCCGCGGTTACCTCCGAAACTTCGCCCGTGAACGTCAGCGGGATAACCCAGTCAGCGCCGGCGTCGCGCATCAGCTCCATTCGGTCTTCGAGCGAGGTGAGGTAGCTCGGGGCGATCTCCGGCCGAAGCACGGTGATCGGGTGGGGATGCAACGTCACCACGCCTGGCGACAGGGCGCGGGGGCGCGCCTCATCACGCAGCCTTCGCAGGAGCGCCTGGTGCCCCAGGTGCACGCCATCCAGCACGCCGATCGTCAGTGCCGTCTCGGGTCCGGGCGCTCCGGCTATCAGTTGTGCGCGAGTGAATGCCGGGATCGTCATCGCTTGTGTGAAACAGCCTACCAACGCCGGGTGGACTGCGCATGTGCGGCCGAAGTGGTTCTGCCCGCCGCCGCGGAATCGCCCGAAGGTGGATACCATTACCGCACTCACCGTCGGAGGCTCCCGTGGACCAGGCCGAGCAAATCCAGAAGCGAATCCAGCCGTTCTTCCCCGGCTTACTCGGTGTCAAAGTCACCACAGCCGAACCCGACCGCGTGGTGGCCGAACTCACCGTCCGCGATGACCTCTGCACCGTGCCAGGCATCTGCCACGGCGGCGCCATCATGGCCTTCGCCGATACGCTCGGCGCTGTTGGCACCGTGCTGAATATCCCCGATGGCGCCGGCACCACGACCATTGAGTCGAAGACCAACTTCTTCGGCCCGGGCGCCGCGGGCACCACCATCATCGGTGAATGCCTCCCCCTCCACCGCGGCCGCCGCACGCAAACCTGGCAGACCTCCGTCCGCTCACCCGAAGGCAAGCTCCTCGCGCAGGTCACGCAGACGCAGATGGTGCTGTAAGCCTCACCCCTGTTACGAAACTGCGAGCCTCCATCCTGCCCGGTTGTCCTTCCGCAACGCCAACGAGCGTCTCCTGAGTAAACGGCCCGGAGGGACGGCCATGCAAGCATCAGCGTCGCGCGCGCTGCCATTCGAACGCTGGAGCACGTCGGATCGGCTTCCTCGCGGGTTCCTGGTTTCCGGCGCACTCCTCGGCATCGGCCTCGGCGGCTTCGTCGATGGCATCGTCCTGCATCAGGTGCTGCAGTGGCACCACATGCTCACCGCCACCGGTCACCACCCGGCGAACACCGTCTCCGGCCTCGAAACCAACACCCTCTGGGACGGCCTCTTCCATAGCCTCACGTGGGTCGCGACCGTCTGCGGGCTCTACGGCCTGTGGATCTCCGCCCCGGTGCATCGTCCCGGTTGGGGCGTTGCGCTCGTTGGCCTGCTCGCCATTGGCTGGGGCGCGTTCAACCTCGTCGAAGGCGTCATCGACCACCACATTCTCGGCATCCACCACGTCCGTGATGATGTCGCCGAACCGCTTCCGTGGGACCTCGCGTTCCTCGCGCTCGGCGCCGTCCTCGTCGCGGTTGGGTATGCGCTGGTCCGCAAAGGCCAATCCAACGGCGAGGTCGCGGGCCGCGAATTCGAGGCTCGCCCCGGCTAGAATGTGGCCATGACGCTGGACGAAGCGATGGCCGCTCTTGAGGCGGCGGGCACCGAGCAGAACCGCAAGATCTACCGCCGCCACGGCTTGGCCGACCCTATGTTCGGCGTCAGTTACGCCGCGCTGGGCAAGCTGAAGAAGCAGATCAAGCGAAACCAGCCGCTCGCCGCAGGCCTCTGGGCCACCGGCAATCACGATGCCCAGGTCCTCGCGACCATGGTCGCCGACCCGGCGGCATTCGATGCCCGACTCCTCGACGAGTGGGCCCAATCAGCTGTCGATTACGCCATCCAGGATGCCCTCGCGAAGGACGTTACCGTCCACACGCCCCACGTCCGTGCCCTCGCGGAGAAGTGGATCGCCTCCGGCGACGATCTCGTGAAGCGCGCCGGTTGGGCAACCGTCGGTTCGCTGGCCACATTCGGCCCGGCCGGCATCCCGGATGACTGGTTCCTCCAGTTCTTGCCGCCGATCGAATCGCAGATGCACCGGTCCCCCAACCGCGTGAAAGAAGCGATGAATAACGCACTCATCGCCATCGGCTCGCGCAACGAATCACTCCGCGGCCCGGCGACCGATGCCGCCCGCCGCATCGGCAAAGTGTCGGTCGATCACGGCGAAACGAACTGCAAGACACCCGATGCGGTTGCCTACATCGATCGGACGCACGCTCGCCGGGAGACTCGCGCCTCCGCCTGAACCCCACCACACTGGTTCCATGCGCTTCTGGTTGCCGGCCCTCGCCGGCTGGGCGGTCGTCATCTTCATCCTTTCGAGCATCCCCAACCCGCCCGGCGCCCAGGGCAGCGAATGGCGAAGCATCGTCGGCCACCTCGTCGAATACTCCGTGTTGGCCTTCCTGCTCGCCAAAGTGCTCGAAGCATGGCGTCCCGGCGCAAGCTGGGTCCTCATCGGTGTCACCGCCTGGCTGCTGGCCGTCACGTACGGCATCACCGATGAGTTCCACCAGTCCTTCGTCCCCCGCCGCCATGCCAGCGCCTTCGATGTGTTCGTCGATGCGGTCGGGGCACTCGCCGGCATCAGCGCATGGCTCGTCTTCACGTCGCCCAACGAAACGGCCGGCGACTCGAAAGCCGCCGGCCGCAGGTAAGGGCGCAGACCCCGCTAGGGGATTTCTACGTCGTCCCCGGGGCCCCCATCGAGGACGTCGTTACCGGGACCGCCGTTCAGCGCGTCGTTTCCTTCGC
>CALFYR010000523.1 GCA_937954195.1 uncultured Dehalococcoidia bacterium | reverse complement strand
GCCATCCGTTCCATCTTCTGGTCGAGCAGCGCAATCTGGTGCATCGTCGCTTCGCGGGATCGGCGGAGCCGCGCGGCCTTATCCGCGGCGTCAGCGTCCTTGCTCCACCCCGCCTTCACCTGCAACCTGACATCCTCGGATTCGAGCATGTCCTTGATTTCGGCGAGGGAGAACCCGAGCAGTTCTTTCAGCTGAAGGATCCGCTGAATCCGTTCAACGTCCTCGTCCGAGTACAGCCGGAAGCCACCCTCCATCCGCGTCGGCGGATTCAGCAGTCCCTTTTCCTCGTAGTACCGGAGCGTACGTTGGGTCAGCTGCAAGCGTTCGGCCGCTTCGCCGATCTGCAGGTAGCGGTCTGTCGTGCCAGTGTCGTCTGCCATGGCTGAATGTCTAGTGTATAGACGTTAACGCGCACGTCAAGGTTCAGTGATGCGATTGGCCCGCTTCGCCGGTCAGCTCCCCGATGCGATCGGTGTGCCATCGGGCCGCCCGGAGCATGCCCCGGGAGAGGTTGGCATAGGAAGGCGCCGGGTGTGCGTTTACCCAGTCGTTCACGGCGCTCAACGCCAGACGTGCATCGGCCAGCGCGCCGCGCGCTTCTGCGCCATCGCCGGCCAGGGCCGCATCCCAGGCGATGACTCTGTTCGCGACGTGTAGCGCGTAGCTCACCTGCATTGCCAGCTCGTCGCGCCATTCCATGCCGAGCCCATCCGGCGCCAGTGGGAGGGCCCGAACCGCAGCTTCGAACCGGGGGATTGCCGCCCGCATCTGGGCAGCCTTCGCGCTCAGCGCTTCCCGTGGGGTGTCCGAATAGTCGAGCACATCGTGCCGCGGGATCTGCTCCAGTTCGCCCAGGTCCAGGAGCAGGGCGTAGCCCGCCTCCAACTCGTCGAGTGCACGGCCGAACGCACCTGCATCTTCGCCGAAGGAAGCCGAGCATAAGCGTCGTAGCTCCTCCTGTCCGTCTGCTGCAGGGTTCCATGCGCACCGGGCCCACCACCATGCGTGCCAGTTCGGCCCCACCCATGGTCGCGGGGTGACCGCGAGGTTCCCGAAGCTCCCGATACCAGCGCCCGCGTAAGCGGAGGCGTCGCGCGGAAGCACCTCCAGCAACGGGGGCGCCATCCATTTGAACAGGATCGAGTCGCTGTAGTACTCGAACGCGAAGACCCGGGCGGCGTCTCCGAATGTTCTCGACAGCCCCTGGAAGGGACCCCAGTGGTCACGCGCGTTGCGGGGGCACGCCGGGTCGTCGATCGAGAACGCGTAGTTCCGTGGCCGGGGAGCGTAGAGGGCGACCACATTCTCGCGAGGGGTTCTAGCCGGCGGCTCGATCGTGTCGTGGTATGCGAGGTGGGCGATTCTCGCCCCGGGCGCCGTCTCGGCCAGCACCTCGGCCACCATATTCGTCGCGCGCAGCGCCTGATCGGATGCGGTCAGGCCGGCGCACTCGCCACACTCGCACCACCCGCCGCCTCGGATGTCGTCGGCCCAAAGGTGGTACACATCAGCCCCGGCGAACCGTTCGAAGAACGCGCGGGCGGCGCCTTTCACGTGGGCAACCGCTCCCTCGCTTGAAGTGCACATGTTGTAGCGCGGATTCCGCTCGCCGCCGCGAAATGGAAACCAATCCGGACGCTCAGCAAACAGTTCGCGCGGCAGTAGCGAAGGTAAGTGGTGTCCCCCGAACTGCAGCCGCATTCCGCGTTTCCGGGCCTCGGCGGCGATCTCCGGCCCCTCCCGGTCCCAGAGTTCGAACATCCAGCCACGGCCGTCTGCCGCTATCTCGTCCGCCGATCCCGGCCTCACCGCGCCACGCGGCCGGTCCAGCCGGCTCGGGGGTGTGTCGTGAAAGAACAGGTCGTTCACGCGGTTGCGGCTGGCGAACTCCATCCACTCGTGCCAGTCATCGTGCAGGCCGTCATTGCCGAGAATCAGGGTCCGCAGCCTGAACGCCGGCGATTCTGCATATGTCCCTGTGGCCAGGGACCTTCCGGGCACAAACCGCGTCCCGCCGTCGCCGGGTTTCACCCACAGGAATCCCAGCCGTTCCAGCAGCCAGTACACGCCGTTCAGCGCGCCCCGGTCGTTCTCACCCGTGATCACGATCGCGGTTTCATCCACATCGATGGTGAAGGCGTCTCCGGGCCCCGAGCCGGACTTCAGCCGGATCACCGCGTCACCAGCCATCGCACCGCCGTCTGATCCCGCAGATGCCGTGACGATGGCCGGTGCAAATGCGGCCGGCCGGCCCTCAAACATCCGCGCCCGCAAGAGGTGGGCCTGGAGTTCGAGCGCGGCGTGCTGCAGGCCGGCGTGTTCGGCGGCAATGCTCCAGAGCGAGAGTTCTGCGGCGGTGTGGTTCATGCGGCTTGCACCCCGGCTATTCCTTCGGCGGGATCACCGTCGCCTCGCCATCGATCACCAGCTTGCCGTCCTGGTTGGTGACGGTCGTCTTTAACTTCACCCACTTCCGCTCTTCAAGCTTCTCGCTCACCTCTGCCTTCGCGGTGAGTGTGTCTCCAAAGAACACGGGGGCGCGGAACGACAGGGTTTGCCCGACATAGATCGACCCCGGGCCCGGCAGCTGCATGCCGATGACGGTCGAGATGAACGAACCGCTGAGCATCCCGTGCGCGATGCGCTGCTTAAACATGCCGCCCGCCGCCGATACGGCGTCCATGTGCGCCGGGTTCAGGTCACCGGTGATACCGGCGAACAGGTACACGTCGCCTTCGCTGATCGTTTTCGAAAAGGTGGCCGAATCGCCGATGTTGAGCTGGTCGTAGGTTGCCATGCGCGCAGGATGGCGCAGGCGGCGGTTCAGGGAAAGCGTCTATGGCGTCGGGAGGAAGAGCTGGAACTTGCCCGGCACCTGCACGCCGTTCGAAAGCGGGCCGTCTACCACGATGGTCATAGGCCCCGTCGTGGTCGTCACCGTGTTCGTGATAGCCACAACGACCGTCACGGCGCGCCCCTGCCCGGTCGCAACCACCACTTCGGACCGTCCGCCAAGTGTCGCAAGCGGCGCGAACGTCTGGCCGGCCGCCGCGAGTGTGGCCGTCTTCAGGTTCACCTGGGCGAACTGCTTGGACGAATTCGCGATCCACAGGTCTACGAGCACGATGTGCGTGCTTCCGCTCTGCTCGGCGTCAGCAATGCTGCTCGCCAGCGCATACGCCTCTCCGCCGCCCGTCGCCATGAGGATGCAGCGGAAGTACTCAATCGGATACACCGAAGCGCCAGTCGCCTGCACCGAGATACCGGCCATCACCTGTTCGACCCCGAGTGCCACGGCCGTTTCCTGCAGCGAGCCGCATTGGGTCGATTCCGAGTAGAGCGCCGGGTCCACCGTTGGCGCCGTCGTTGGCGTGGACTGAACGCCCGCCACTTCGTTCTGAGGCGTGGTCGAACCATCCGCGGTGGGCTCGCCCACGGTTGGCTGCGTCGGTACAGCGGTCGGTTCCTGAGTTGGCTCCTGGGTCGGTGCCTCTGCGGTCGGCGTCGGGTCGAACAGGGTGTTCTCCGCATCGAGCGCGAAGTCCTGGGCTCCCGAAGCCTTTTGCCCCGGCTGCACGCCAATGGCGAGCCCAAGCATCACCACAACAATCGCCGCGGGGATGGCGTAGTGCGGCTTCTTCAGCTTCTCAATCAGCCGTTCGGCCGTCGTTGGCCCGGTCGGTCGCCTTTGCACGAACCTACCGTATCCACAGCCATATCCACCGGCACTACGGAAATCCCTTATTCGAACCGCGACGTACTACTAACAAGAGGGAACGCCTGTCAGGGGGGTGTGGGTCCGATTCCGGGGAAGCCTCTACCGCCGGTCATCGAATCCACATCAAGAAGCGTGGCGCCGGGAGAGCAATCTCGGCGCCACGCTTTCTTCGTATCACAACCATTACCTCTTGTCGAAATATCCCGCATCCGCGAATAGTCAATGCCACGTACACTTGTTGCTGTGGCATTCTTCAACCCGTTTCGGCCCGCGTATGCTGAAGATCCGTACCCCGTCCTCGCCCGTCTTCGCGACCAGGAACCGGTTCACTGGAGCCCGGACATGGGCGGCTGGGTCCTCACGCGCTACGACGACTGCCTGAAAGTCCTCCAGGACGACGAGCGCTTCTCTTCCGACCCGGCCAGCGCATCGGGCGCATATGGCGAAGCCATCCGCGCCCGCCGAGCGATGGTCCCCCTTGGAGAAGCGCCTATCCTCGGCAACTCGGACCCGCCGGACCACACCCGCCTCCGCACGATCGTGAATCGCGCGTTTACGCCGGCAGCAATGGACCGCATGCGCCCCACCGTTGAGGCTGCCGTTGACCACTTCTTCGGCCAGGCGCACGAGGGTGTGCCGTGGGACGCCGTTCCAGGCATCTGCGAGCCGCTCGCCATCACCACCATCCTTGCGCACCTGGGATTCCCCGCTGAAGGGTGGCAGCCCGTGCGCCAATGGTCGGCCGCGATCATGCGGGCACGTGCCGAGGGCGGCGACCATCCGGATGTCATTCGTGATGCGGAAACGGCCCGCGAGTCCCTGCTCGATTACATCGCGACGATCGCCGAACGAAGGGACGTGCCGGACGAACAGAAAGGCCCGCGCGACGTGCTGGGCGCACTCCTCGACGCGGTAGACGATGAGGCAATCACACCCGATGAGATGCTGATGATGCTCATCCACATCTCAATGGCCGGGAATGGCCCACTGGCCATGTCCATCAGCAACGTTATCGCTGCGCTTGAGCAGCACCCGGCCATCCGCAGCCGCCTCATCGATGACCCCGACCTTGTGCCGACCGGGGTCGAAGAGATCCTTCGCTGGGATAGCGCCACCCACTACGTCGTCCGCTTCGCCCTGGACGACATCAAGATGTGGAACCGCACGATTCGCGAAGGTCAGATGATCTATGTGATGGTCGGCGCGGCGAACCGCGATCCCGATAAATTCGAAGAGCCCGACGAGATAAAGCTCGGCCGCCCCAGCATCCGCCACCTGACCTTCGGCATGGGCATTCACTACTGCCTGGGGACCCCACTCGCGAAGATCGAGCTCGACGTGGCAATCCGCCGGCTCCTCGAACGCTGGGGCGAATATCGAGTGGTGGGCTCGGCGCGCGGCGGCAGCCTCCAGGTCCGTGGCTACGGCAAGCTCGAACTTCTTCCCGGCTGACCCGTAGGGCGCGGCCCCCTCGGCCAGCCCTTCCCGGAAACGCGACACGGCGCGCCAGCCCCGTGCCGGCGCGCCGTGTTAACAGTTCAGCTGCCAGGTCCTAGGCAGGGACGAGAGCTTCTAGCTCCTGCCTGGGGACCATGCCTTCGAGAATCCGCTCGAGGGCCATGGTGTGGCTGCAAACGGTCCACGTAGTGAAGAAGTCGCAATTGCACGACCACCTCCCATCGTGGAGCGTCACTTCGTGATCGCTGTTCTCCCCGTGGAACGAAACCTGGAGATCATCGACGTGCATCCGATGCCGTTCCTGCGCGTAGACCTTGGCTTTTTCCACCTTGCCGATCAAGCTCGACTGCATGACCTGCTGCCTCCTTTAGAGAACACAAACGGCGGCCCCAAACGGTGGCCGCCGTGACGTCATTGGATGCCAGTAATCACATCCATACGGGCACCCTACGCCGCTTGTTAAGATGCGGTCAACACTGTTTCGGATCATGAAGCAAG
>CALFYR010000522.1 GCA_937954195.1 uncultured Dehalococcoidia bacterium | reverse complement strand
TCGACATCGCCGACGAAGTCTGCCCAGGCTTCTGCCAGGCGGACAATCGTCTCCGGATCCATCGCATTTCGGACCTCGGGGCGGTTAAACGTGATTCGGGCGATTGCGTCTCTCTTTTCGTACGTTAGCGGTACCACGTCATTCCTCCACAGGCTGCCACTGCGGGATGGCGCCCGTCCGTCCCTCGCGGTGTTCGAACACGAGTTTGAGTGGCATCCCCACATGCACTGCCTCAGGCTCGCAGCCCACCACGTTACCCGTCACGTGGGGGCCTTCATCTAGTTCCACAATTCCTAGCACGTACGGCACGGATGTCTCGAACGCTTTGCTCGCCGCGCGACGAACAACCGTGAAGCTATAGAGCCGCGCCCTGCCCGAGGTCTCTACCCAACGCAGATCTTCGGCGAGACACGAGGTGCAAAACGGTCGGGGGTAGTGCTGCTTCGCGCCGCAAGCTTCGCACTGTTGGATGACGAACTTGCCCTGCGCTGCTCCTTCCCAAAACGGGGCGCTGACCGCGGTTGGCTCCGGCGCAGGTTTCCCGAGGTTCATGGCTTGCGTCACGACGTTCTCCCGAAAATGAGGGATGCTTGTTCCGACAGAATGCCTCCATTGCCGTTCACAAAGGCAAACTCGCAGTTCTTCACCTGGCGTTCGCCCGCCTCTCCTCGCAGCTGTCGGATAGCTTCGGTGACGTGCGACATCCCGCCCGCGAGGCCCGGTTGGCCGAAGCTCAGCTGGCCCCCATGCGTATTCACCGGCAGGTCACCGCTGAAGGTCAGGTCGTGTTCGGCTACGAATGGCCCGCCGGCGCCCTTGGGGCAGAACCCTGCGTCTTCCAGCGTCACCAGCACGGTGATGGTGTAACAGTCGTACGCCGAGACGAGGTCCATATCATCCGGACGAAGGCCCGCCATGCGGAACGCTCGCTCAGCGCTGTGACGGACGGGAGATTCAGTCAGATTGCGCGAATAGGTAATCCCACTATGCGAACAGTGTTCGCCCGCACCGAGCAGATCGATAGCAGGGTGGGGGCCGCGGCGCGCCCGCTCTGCCGAGCTGACCAGTACAGCGGCCGCGCCGGAGCACGGCATCACGATTTCGAGAAGGTGCAGCGGGTCGACGATGAGTGGCGAATTGAGGACGTCTTCTAGGGTGATTGGCTTGCCGTAGAACATTGCCATCGGGTTCGCGCAGGCGTTTGTGCGCTGGTCGACGGCGATCTTCGCCATCTGTTCACTCGTTGTGCCGTACTCGTACATGTGCCGCTGAGCCAGCAGCGCGTAACCCGAGTTGGCACCCATCGGCCCGTAGGGGCGATCAAATTCGGCCGCGGGAAGCCCCTCCATCGTCGCTCCACGGGTGTAAAAGGCCTTGGGACTCTGGAGGTCGGCCGTGAGGCAAATCACGTTCTCGCACATGCCCGCCGCAATCGCGGCAGCCGCGCGCCAGACCTGGCTCGCGCCACTGGCCCCTCCGGTGTCAACAACGTCGAGGTAGTTGGGGCGCAGACCGAGGTATTCGGTCATCATCGCTGGAAAGATGAGCGGCGCACCTCCCAGCGGGGGCGCAACCAGCAGCCCGTCGACTTCTCCGGGTTCGATGGCGGCATCGAGCATCGCCTGCCGTGCTACTTCGAGCATGAGGGAAGGGACCGTTGCGCCCTCGATGAATTTGGCGGGCTTAACCTCGGCAATGCCTGAGACGGCGGCCGCGCCTTTGAGACTTCCAGTCGGCAAGAGAAGGGCTCCTCCAGTAGGATTCGCCGCGCCACTCGGCACCCTGCGATCGGCGTAGCCTAACAATCGTTTGGTAGGTTGTGCCAGTAGCAAGCCGGCGCCAGCACCACCTTTCCCGGAGGACTCCACTTGTGAAACGGAACCTTAGCGCCGATTGGCGGGCGCACCTTGACGCGCGGCTCTGTTCGGCTGAGGAGCGGCGGCGATGGTCCAATCGCGTGACCATCTCTGGATACCTACCGGCCATGCGTCTCCTGCCTTTCTCACGGCCCTCGCCAGCCGCAGCGGGGAATTAGAGGACGTTGAAATCCGCGGCCTCGCGGTTCCT
>CALFYR010000521.1 GCA_937954195.1 uncultured Dehalococcoidia bacterium | reverse complement strand
CCAATGTCGCCACGTTGGGCCACCGTTTCCCGCACCTGCTCCATATCCAGCGGGAGCACCGAAACCGAGTCCAGCGTCGATTGCGGAACGCCCGCCGGCGCGGAATTCGAGTACTTCGAGTTCGCCACCACGTAGTCGTGCCAACCGTGGAAGTGCCGCTCGAACTTGATCACTCCGGGCTTGCCCGTGTAGCTCCGCGCGAGGCGCAGAGCCATCAGCGTCGCCTCGGTCCCGGAGCTCGTAAACCGCACCACTTCGGCCGAAGGGACCAGCCGCACCACTTCCTCGGCCCACTCGATTTCCTTCTCCTGGCTCGCCCCGTAGTGCGTGCCTTTCGCCAGCTGTGCCGCGGCGGCTTCAGTCACCGTTGGGTAGTTGTGGCCCAGCAGTAGCGCCCCGTGGCCCACCACGTAGTCGATGACCTCGTTGCCATCGACATCCCACTTCCGGGAGCCGGCGGCGCGGTCGGCGTAGATGGGAAAGGGCCGCATGAACCGGCTGTCGTGCGTTACGCCGCTGGGCAACACGTTGCTCGCCCGCTGATAGAGCTTCGCCGAACCCGGGTGCTTCTCTACGTACGCCTGCTCAATGCCCATGCCTGCCCTCCGCGAATGGCACGAATCATAGTCCTTCCGCTCGCCTGCCGCCGCCTCTACAGTGGCCCCCATGGCCGATTACTCCATCCTCCTCCCGGGCAACCTTGCCATGGTGCAGGAGCGAGAGCGCTTCATCCTGGGCCTCCTCCGAAAAAGCGGGTGGGACCACCTCCGCGAACTCCGAGTCTTCGAAGCCGGCTGTTCCAGCGGCTACAACCTCCGCCAGTTCCTCCAGTGGGGCGCGCGCCCCGAAAACCTCGCGGGCATGGACCTCTCCGATGTCGCCGTCCGCGAACACAACGCGCTCTCCCCAAACATCCGGGTCCACCGCGGCAGCGCCGATGCCGTTCCCGAACCGGACAGCTCGTTCGACCTCGCGCTCGCCTTCACGCTCTTTTCGTCGGTGCCGGATGAAGAGGTTGCGGCCGGTATCGCCAGCGAACTGCTGCGAATCACCCGGCCGGGCGGGCTCATCCTCGTCTACGACATGCGCCGCAAGAGCCGCTCCAACGCCAACGTCCATCCGGTCACCAGGTCGGACCTTCAGCGCTGGTTCCCCGGCTGCCGGATGCTCACCCGCTCGATCACGCTCGCTCCGCCCATAGCCCGCCGTGCCACTTCCCTGGCGCCGTGGCTCTACGGGCCGCTCGCCGCCCTTCCGCCGCTCCGTACCCATGCAATGACCATCATCCGTCGGCCCGCGGCCTGATCCGCAAATGCTCCGGTTCCCGCGTAGACAAGCCCCGCAGTTTCGGCGACATTGGATGGGACCAATTGAATCTGCTGATGCGCCGAGCCATACGGTTTTGCCTATGGTAGTCTAGGAGCAGACTATGGCTGAATACGATATCGCAGTGATCGGCGGCGGCCCCGGCGGGTACGTCGCAGCAATACGGGCAGCACAGCTTGGGCTCAACGTCGTCCTCTTCGAAAAAGAGCGCGTCGGCGGCCTCTGCCTCAACTGGGGCTGCATCCCCTCCAAGGCGCTCCTCAAGAACGCCGACGTCGTCAACTACGTTCGCGATGGCGCCGAATGGGGCCTCCAGGGTGCGGAGAAGGTCACCTTTGATTTCGGCGCCGCAATCGACCGCTCCCGCCAGGTCGTCGACCGCATCGTCGGCGGCGTCGAAGGACTCCTGAAAGAAAACGGCGTCACCGTCGTCCAGGCCCATGCCTCCTTCAAGGATGCGAACACCCTCACCGCGGGCAACGAAGACTACCAGGCGAAGAACATCGTCATCTCCGCGGGCGTTGCCACCCGCAACCTGCCCGGTATCGAACCCGATGGCAAGGTCGTCCTCACCAGCCGCGAGGCCCTCGAAGGGCGAGAAGCACCGAAGCGAGCCATCGTCATCGGCGCCGGGCCCGTCGGCGTCGAATTTGCGCACACCTGGGCGAGCTACGGTTCGCAGGTCACCATCGTCGAACTTCTCGATAGCCTGGTGCCGCTCGAAGACCCCGATATCGGCCGCCAGCTCAAGCGCTCCTTCGAAGCGCGCGGCATCGAATGCCTCGTGAAAACGAAAGTCGAGTCGGTTTCGGTCGACGGTGCGACCGCCACGGTAACCGTCAGCGGCGCAGACGGCAGCAAGACCCTTGAGGCCGACACCGTGCTCGTGGCCATCGGCTTCGTTCCGAAAACCGATTCCCTGAACCTCGACGCCGCCGGCGTCAAGACGTCCGAACGCGGGTTCATCGAGATCGATGAGCAGATGCGCACGAGCGCACCCTCCGTTTACGCCGTCGGCGATGTGACCGGGAAGCTCATGCTCGCCCACGTCGCCATGCAGCAGGGCGTTACCGCCGCCGAAGCCATCGCCGGCAAAGACACAACACCGCTCGACTACATCCAAATGCCGCGCGCCACCTTCTGCCAGCCCCAGATCGGCTCAGTCGGCTACACCGAGCAGCAGGCGAAGGATGCGGGCTACACCGTCAAAACCGGGCGCTTCCCCCTGACCGCGCTCGGTCGCGCCGTCGCCTCCGGGCATACCGAAGGCTTCGTCAAAGTCATCGCCGATACCGCCACCGGACAGGTGCTCGGCATCCACATGATCGGATACGACGTGAACGACCTCCTCGGTGAGGCTTCGATGATCGCGCTCCTCGAAGCGACGACCGTCGAAGTCGGGTTCGCGGTGCACGCGCACCCCACCCTCGCCGAGGCCATCAAAGAAGCCGCGCTGGCCGTCGATGGAGAAGCCATCCACATCGCCCGCCGCCGCGCTTCGGGACAAGGAGCAGCCGCACGGTGACCACCGAAACCAGCCTTTCCAGCACGGACCTCGGGGCCGAACAGCTGGGCAAGTTCCTCTACGAGATGATGCTCATCCGCCGCTTCGAAGAGAAGTGCGGCGAGCTCTACACCAAGGGCAAAATCCGCGGCTTCCTCCACCTCTATACCGGCCAGGAAGCGTGCGCCGTCGGCTCCATCGCCTGCCTCGAGGACAAGGACAAGATCCTCACGCACTACCGCGACCACGGCCACGCCCTCGCTCGCGGCCTCGATCCCAACCGGGTCATGGCCGAGCTCTACGGCAAGGCCACCGGCGTTTCCGGCGGCCGCGGCGGCTCCATGCACCTCTACGACGTCGAAAAGGGCTTCCTCGGCGGCTACGCCATCGTCACCGCCCACCTTCCTGTCGCCGTCGGTCTCGGCATGGCCTCCAACATGAAGAAAGAGAACTTCGTCACGCTCTGCATCTTCGGCGATGGCAGCGTGGGCGAAGGCGAATTCCACGAGGCGCTCAACCTCTCCGTGCTCTGGAAGACGCCCGTCATCTTCTTCTGCGAAAACAACCTCTACGGTATGGGCGTCCCCTTCCACGAATCGCTCTCCACCGAGATCCCCAAACTCGCCGCCGCCTACAACATGCCCGCCGTCTCCGTGGATGGCATGGACGTGCTCGCCGTCCACGAAGCCACGAAGAAAGCCGTCGAACACTGCCGCACCGGCAATGGCCCCTACTTCATCGAAGCGATGACGTACCGCTACCGCGGTCACTCCATGGCCGACCCCGAGCTCTACCGGCTCAAGGACGAAATCGAGAAGATGCGCGCCCGTGACTGCATCGTGAAGCTCAAGGGCCAGATGGAAGAAGCCGGCTACCTCGACGAGGCCCGCTTCCAGGAACTCACCGACCGCGTCGAACAGGTTGTCGACGAAGCCGTCCAGTTCTCCGAAGAGAGCCCCCAGCCCGGGATCGATACCCTCTTCGATCACCTCTACAAGGAGCCCGCCAATGGCTGAGATGCGCCTGCGCGACGCACTCCGCGAGGCGCTCCGCGAGGAGATGCTCCGCGATGAGAAGGTCTTCCTCATGGGCGAGGATATCGGCCTCTATGGCGGCTCCTACGCCGTCACCAAGGGCCTCCTGGAGGAGTTCGGCGAAGAGCGCGTCATCGATACGCCGATCGCCGAATCCGGCATCGTTGGCGCCGGCATTGGCGCCGCCCTCGGCGGCCTCCGTCCCATGGTCGAACTCATGACCATCAACTTCAGCTTCCTCGCCCTCGACCAGATCGTGAACACGGCCGCGAAGCTCTACCACATGTCCAACGGCCAGCTAAACGTCCCGATGGTCATCCGCATGGCCAGCGGCGGCGGCAGCCAGCTCGCTGCCACCCACAGCCACAGCCTCGAAGGCCTCTACGCCCACTTCCCCGGTCTGAAGGTCGTCTGCCCCTCCAGCCCCGCCGACGCCAAGGGCCTCCTGAAGCGCGCCTTCCGCGACGACAACACCGTCATCTTTATCGAACACACCGCGAACTACGCCCTCAAAGGCGAAGTCCCCGAGGACCCGGACTTCCTCATCGAGTTCGGCAAAGCCAACGTCCTCCGCGAAGGCACCGACGTCACCCTCATCGGCTACTCCGGGAGCGTCCACCAGGCCACCCGCGCCGCCACCATGCTCGAAGAACAGGAGGAAATCAGCGCCGAAGTCATCGACCTCCGCTGCCTCCGCCCGCTCGATATGGACACCGTCGTCGAGTCCGTCAAGAAGACGAATCGCGCCGTCATCGTCGAAGACGCCTGGAAGTTCGGCGGCTTCGGCGGCGAACTCGCCGCCCAGATCATGGAGCGCGCCTTCGATTGGCTCGATGCACCCGTGGCTCGCGTTTCCTGCAAGGACGTGCCCCTCCCGTACAATCGCAACCTGGAATTCGCCGCCCTCCCCTCGGAGGAAGACGTTGTCGAGGCCGTCCTCGGCATGTTCAAGGAGTAGCCCATGGCCTTCGATGTGACCATGCCCCAGATGGGCGCCGATATGACGGAAGGCACCCTCCTGAAGTGGCTGAAACAACCCGGCGAACAGGTCACCCGCGGCGATATCCTCGCCGAGATCGAAACCGACAAAGCCACCGTCGAACTCGAAGCCTACGAGTCGGGCACCCTGCTCAAGCAGATCGCCGCCGAAGGTGACGTGGTCCCCGTCGGCGATGTCATCGCCCTCATCGGCGAAGAATCCGAGGCGGCGGAAGAGCCCACCCGCAAGCCGCCGGCCGAAACCCCCGCCCGCCGCGCGATCGAACCCGAAGCAAAGCAGGCCGCCTCCGCGACCGCCGTCAAAGATGCGCCGAAGGCCGCACCGGCCGACGCCAACGGACGCATCCGCATTTCGCCTGTGGCGAAGCGCATCGCCAACGAGAACAAGGTCGATATCACCGCCCTTTCCGGGTCTGGCCCCGATGGCCGCATCCTCCGCCGCGACGTCGAAGCCGCAATCTCCGGCGCAGCCAAACCTACCGCCGAAGCCAAAGCGCCGGCCGAAGAAGCGGCCGTTCCGGCTGCACGACCCGCACCAGCGCCCAGCGCCCAGCGCCCGGTGCCCGGCGCCGTCACTCCGCTCTCCCGCATGCGCCAGGCTATCGCCCGCCGCATGACGCTCTCCAAGCAGTCCCAGCCGCACTACTACCTCACGCTCGATGTCGACATGACCGAGGCGCTCGCCTTCCGCGAGATGATCAACGGTTCCGCCACGCCCGAACAGAAGGTCAGCATCAACGACCTGGTCGTGAAGGCATGTGCCATCGCGCTCGATCGGCATCCCAAGTTCAACGCCGCCTACCACGAAGACGGCCTGAAGATGAACGAGCACATCAACATCTGCATCGGCATCGCGCTCGATGAGGGCCTCATCGCCCCGGCGCTGCTCGAATGCGAAGCCAAGTCGCTCGGCCGCATCGCCATCGAAGCGAAGGACCTCATTAACCGCGCGAAGGAAGGCGGCCTCCGCGCCGACGAGTACAGCGACGGCACCTTCACCATCACCAACCTCGGGGCCTACGGTGTCGAGACGCTCATCGGCATCATCAACCCGCCCCAGGCAGCCATCCTCGGCGTCGGCTCCGTCATGGATCAGCCCGTCGTCCACGAAGGCGAAATCGTCGCCCGGAAGGTCATGAAGGTCGCCCTCAGCGCCGACCATCGCGTCAGCGACGGCCGCCGCGGCGCGCAGTTCCTTGCCGAGAT
>CALFYR010000520.1 GCA_937954195.1 uncultured Dehalococcoidia bacterium | reverse complement strand
GCCGTGCAGGTCATGTCGCCGACCGTGCGGTAGCGCACCACTTCGGTGAACGGCTTTTCGTACGGCATCATCGGGATGAACGGGGTGACGGACATGAGCATGTTGTCCCGGACGAACACCTCCCGCTGGTGGGCGAAGTAGATGGACGGGATCTCAAGGGATTCGCGTTCGATGTAGCGCCAGACATCGAGTTCGGTCCAGTTCGAGAGTGGAAAGACGCGCATGTGTTCGCCGCGGACGTGCATGCCGTTGTAGATGTGCCAGAGCTCGGGGCGCTGGTTGCGCGGGTCCCACTGCCCGAATTCATCGCGGAACGAGAACACGCGTTCCTTCGCCCGGGCTTTCTCTTCATCGCGGCGGGCCCCACCGATGGCCGCATCGAACTGGTGCTCCGCGATGGCCGCGAGGAGGACGGGTGTTTGGAGGCGGTTGCGGGACGCGCGGGGCCCCTTCTCCTCCACGACCCAGCCGTCGTCGATAGCCTGTTGCACCGAGCCAACCATGAGACGTGCACCGAGTTCGGCCACCCGCTTGTCGCGGAACTCAATGACCTCCGGGAAGTTGTGGCCCGTATCGACATGGAGCACGGTGAAGGGGAACTTCGCGGGCCAGAAGGCTTTCTCCGCGAGGCGCAGGAGGACTATTGAGTCCTTACCGCCCGAGAAGAGGAGCGCGGGCCGTTCAAATTCGGCGGCCACTTCTCGCATGATGAAAATCGCTTCGTTTTCGAGCGATTCAAGGCCCGCATCGAGGCTAGCTTCGCTGGCAATCGACGAGGTCATTGACGGCCTCCCACGGGGTGGAGTGCTGGGACAAGGCCGCGTCCTTCGAGGTAGCTCAAGAGGGAGGAGAGGCTGTGTTCAACTGGCTCGGACCCCGTGGCGAGCGACACCTCGGGGTTGAGCGGCGGTTCGTAAGGGTCGTCGATGCCGGTCATCCCGGGACGGCGGCCCGCGCGGGCCTCAGCGTAGAGACCCTTCACGTCGCGGGCCTCGCACTCCTCGAGGGTGGCGGCCACATAGGTTTCGACGAACGCGGACCCATCTCCTTCGACCAGTGCGCGGTTTGCATCGCGGGTTTCCCGGTAGGGCGAGATTGCGGCGGTGATGACCGCGACGCCGTTGCGCGCGAGCAGATTCGCGACGAACCCAATGCGGAGGACGTTGGTATCGCGGTCCTCCCTGCTGAAGCCGAGGCCCTTCGAGAGGTTGGTGCGAACCAGGTCGCCATCAAGGACCTCGACGTTCATGCCGCGCCGGCGCAGTTCCGGGGCGAGTGCCTCGCTCAGCGTGGACTTTCCTGCGCCCGATAGCCCGGTGAACCAGACAACGAATCCTTTGCTTTGTGTCACGTGGCCGGTCTCTCCATTCGGTCAGTTACATCAACGGGTCCCGGTTGCGAGGCGGGACTCGGTTCGCGGTAGTTCCCAGGTTCTAGGTGTGAAGTCCGCACTCCTCTTTGTCGAAGCCCTGCCAGCGCCCGGCCCGGCCCTGAACTCCGGGGATCGTGCAGTTGTAGCAGCCGATGCTCGCGTACCCCTGGTTGAGCAGCGGGTTGTACGGAATGTTGTTCTTCAGGATGTAGTCCCACGTCTGGGATTCGTTCCAGTTGGCGAGGGGGTTGAGCTTCACAACGCCGAACTTCGGCGCCCACGAAACGATGGGGGTGTCCGCGCGGCCTTCGGACTGGTCGCGGCGGAGACCGCTGACCCAGGCGGCCTTGCCATCCAGTGCGCGGCGGTTGGGCTCAATCTTCCTGAGCTCGCAGCAGAGGTCCGGGTCCCGCATCCAGAGGGCGGAGCCGTACTGCTTTGCCTGCTCCTCGTGGGTGATCTGGGACTTGTAGACGTTCACGTTCTGGAGGCCGAGGGCGGGGACGGACTGACGCATGGTCTCGTGCGTCTCTTCGAAGAGGTAGTCCGTATCGAGGACGAAGACGTGAACGTTGGGCTTGAGCTGCGCGACCATGTGCAGGATCGCCATGCCGCTTGCGCCGCCGAACGAAGCGCCGACAGACAGCCCATCGCCGTAGGTTTCGACGGCCCACTGGACGATCTCGCGCGGGTCGGCGGGTTCGAAGCGGGCGTTAAGGGCGGCGATGTCATCCGGGGCGAGGGTAGGTGCGGCAGTCACGCGTCCGTCCTGAACATGAGTAATTTAGTCAACATTATCAACTTACCCCTTTGCGGGCAACAGGTAATGTTGATAGAGTCAGTCATGTTTCTCCGGAATCAGTGCCCGCCGGGGGCCACAGACCCGGCAAAGAGGTTCCCACGTGACTGAAGTCGAAACCGTTGTCCACACCAACGAGCCGGGCCTTGTGTTGCCCGTGCTGCAGAAGGAGCTTGAAGACTTCACCACGGAAGCGCATCGCTTCCTAAAAGGTGAGTGGGAAGAGGCCCAGTTCATCGGGTTCCGGTTGAAGCAGGGCGTGTACGGCCAGCGTCAGCCGAACGTCCAGATGATCCGCGTGAAGCTGCCGTTTGGCGGCGTGACGCCGGAGCAAATGGATGCGTTCGCCGAAGTTGCCGAACGGTTCGCGCCGCTCCGAAAGGGCCACATCACGACGCGTCAGAACGTGCAGTTGCACCACATTCCGCTCGCCAAAGCGGCGGAAGCACTGTTCGTCCTCGGCAAGGCCGGTCTTTCCACCCGCGAGGCATGCGGCAACACGGTCCGCAACGTGACGGGCGACCCATGGGCCGGTATCCAGGAAGGCGAACTGTTCGACCCGACGCCGTACGCCGGTGCGTTTGCGCGCTTCTTCCTTCGCAACCCGATCAGCCAGTTGCTGCCCCGCAAGTTCAAGGTCGCCTTCACCGCGACGGATGCGGACAACGCGATTACGGGCATCCACGACCTCGGATTCATTCCGCGGATCCAGGACGGCGTCAAGGGGTTCGAAGTCGTTGTGGGTGGCGGTCTCAGCATCATGCCCCGCAACGCTCCCGTGCTGTACCCGTTCGTAGCCCTCGACGACTACCTCCGCATCTCTGAGGCGGTGGTCCGGGTCTTTGAGAAGGCAGACGAGCTTCGCAAGAACCGTGCGAAGGCCCGACTCAAGTTCCTTGTGGACCGCGTGGGCATCGATGTCTTCCGCGAAATGGTTGAAGACGAGCTGAAGGGCGATTGGGTGCAGGGACGCGACTTCCGGCCCGACCGGCTCCTGTTCGTCCACGATGAGGAAGCGAACGCGCCCGAAAAGAAAGCGCATTATGACCAGCCGAACGGCGATCAGCGCGAGTTCGCGGCATTCGTTACGGCGAACGTGCGCGCCCAGAAGCAGCAGGGTTTCAGCTCGATCGAAGTGAAGGTAAACCGCGGCGACCTGAAGCCTGAGCAGTTCCGGGGTATCGCGAACATCATGCGCGAGTACTGCGGCGGCTATGCCCGCACCACCGTCGGCCAGAACATCGTTCTGCGCTGGGTGCGAGACGAAAGCCTGTACGAGGTGTTCCAGCGGCTGAAGGAACTCGGCCTCGCGGACATCGGTTCGCAGAGCATCACCGACGTGGTGAGCTGCCCCGGGACCGACAGCTGCAAGCTGGGGATCACCTCGTCCATGGGCCTTAATGCCGCAATCCAGGAGCGGGTGGAGGTGATGAACATCACCGACCCGCTGACCAAGAAGATCCACATCAAGATGAGCGGCTGCCCGAACAGCTGCGGCCAGCACCACATCGCGAACATCGGCTTCCACGGCGCGGCGATGAAAGTGGGCCCCCAGCAGCTGCCCGCCTACCACATGTTCGTGGGTGGTTCGTACGACAACGGCGAGCTCCGGATGGCGACGCAGCTGAAGGTGCGCCTGCCCGCAAAGCGCGGGCCGGAGGCTGTTGAGCGCGTGGTGAAGCTGTACGAACGGGATCGGCAGGCTGGCGAGACGTTCAATGCGTTCTTCGACCGGGTGGGGACGAAGCCATTCGAGGCGGAAATCGAAGACCTGACGCTACCGGGCGATTTCAGCGACGACAACCGCTCGATGTTCATCGACTGGAACCGCATGGAGCTCTACCAGCTGCAGCGTGGCGAAGGTGAGTGCGCAGTCTAGGAATTGTCGCTTGACGATCGTCGATTGACGGCAGAGTGGGCAGATCCGTGAGGACTGCCCACTTGGCATTTCGCGCGCTTGGTTAGAAGCCGCGGAGGGCATTCCAGGCCTGTTCGAAGGGGATACCGCCGTTGGCAGACGCTTCCTGGAGGGCGAGGACCTGGTGGGCCTCATCCAGCTCGGCGAGGTAGAGCGACGGGTTGATGCTGACATCGCGCGCGAGTTGTTCGTGGCGCACGATCATGCCGCAAAACGCTTCGAACATGGCGGGGTTGGAGAGGTAGTTCTCGAAGACGAACAGCGAGATGTCGTCGCGGGCGTCCTGTTGGCCATCGGCCATGATGCGGTCGTAGACATCGCCGAGCCAGTCGCCGATCCGCTCCCATTCCCCAGAGGATTGCGGGCAATCGCGCGCGTCGAGGGCTTCGAGCGACGAAAACAGCATGACCAGGAATGTTGGGAGGCGGCGGGCCTCGTAGCCCAGGCGAGCCACTTCCACCCACCGGACATCCTCAGCGCAGTTCGAGTGGGGCCGTTGAACAGGTATGGCGCCCGCGAGCTCATTCGCTTCCGCGTCGGGGAGCGTGCGGATCCAGTCCTCGATGATGCGTGGCTCCACACCGGCGAGGTCGATGACCGATAGCGCGCAGAGGCGGCGTTGCGGGGGACCGTCCTGCACCTCGGAGACGAGTTCGACGGTCGACATTCGACGGAGTTCGGCCTCG
>CALFYR010000519.1 GCA_937954195.1 uncultured Dehalococcoidia bacterium | reverse complement strand
GGCCGCTACCGCCACCGCCGACCCCGACGAAGCCCTGGGTGTCGACGACCGCGTGAAGCTCGCCGAGGCCGAAGCGGTCATGCGCCGCCGCATCCTTGAGACACACATGCTGAACGGCGTGACCATCCAGGATCCCGCGACCACATGGATCGACGCGGCCGTAACCATCGGCGCCGACACCTCCGTCCTCCCGAACACGCACATCCTCGGCGCCTCCGCCATCGGCGAGGACTGTGTCATCGGCCCCGGCGCCACGCTCCGAAACGCCACCATTGCCCCCTCGACTACGGTCGAAGCTTCTGTCGTCGAAGACTCATCCATCGGCGTTGGCTGCCGCGTGGGGCCTATGGCCCACGTCCGGGGCGGAGCCCGGATCGGCGATGACTGCCACCTTGGCAACTACGCCGAGGTAAAGAACTCGGTCTTCGGTCGCGGCGTGAAGATGCACCACTTCAGCTACATGGGCGACGCCGATGTCGGGGACGACGTGAACATTGCCGCCGGCTCCATCACCTGTAACTACGATGGCGTCGCCAAGCACCGCACCGTCATTGGCGCTCGCGCCTTCATCGGCTGCGACACGATGCTTGTCGCCCCTGTAACCATCGGCGAAGGCGCCTTCACCGCCACCGGCGCGGTCGTCACGCGCGATGTTGCGCCCGGCGAAACCGTGGCGGGTGTCCCCGCCCGTCCCTTCACACGCACCCAGCGGCCGGAGGTTTCGGACTAGTGGAAGTCGCAACCATCGCCGCCATCCTCGCCATCGTCGTCGCCTGCGTCGCCCTGGGGGCGGTCGCCGCCGCCGAGGCCGCGCTCGAACGCGCCAACGATGCCCGGATCGCCGCACTCGCCTCCCGCGGGGATCCGCGCGCTCAGCGGATCGCACCAACGGTTGGGCAGCCGGGCCGCTTCCTGGGCGCCATCACGGCCGCCCGCGTCCTCATCGCGACGCTCATCCTCTCGCTTTTCGCCTACCTCGGCGTGCGCGCCTACGACCCGTTCATCGGCGCGGTCGGCTTCGGCATGATCGGCGGCTGCGCGATTGCCGTCGTGCAACTAACGGTCGGCATGGTCGTTGCCCGCGCCCCTGAAGTCGCCGCTCTCCGCCTGTCGAGCGTTGCCGTCATTACCCGGCGTCTCTTCTCTGTCCCAGCATTCATACTCGGCCTGCCGTCACGGCTCGTCGCCCGCTCGATTCGCGCCGTCGCCCCGGCCGAACAGGACGACATCCTCTCTCTCGTCGAACGCGAAGAAGCCCAGGGCGGCGTCGAAGAACAGGAACGCCGCATGATTCGCGGCATCATCGCCCTCGAAGACAAGACCGCCCGCGAAATCATGGTCCCCCGCATCGATATGGCCGTTGCCGATATCGAAGACAGTGTTGCTGACGTGGCCGCCATCGTGACCGAACGCGGCTACTCCCGCGTCCCCGTGTTCAAGGAGAGCATCGATAACATCGAAGGCATCGTCTACGCCAAGGACCTCCTCCGCGCGATGAGCAACGGCGGCCGCGAACGCCCCCTCTCCAGCCTCCTCCGCGACCCCTACTTCATCCCCGAATCCAAGCGCCTCGACGAACTGCTCACCGAAATGCAGGCCCGCCGCGTCCACCTCGCCATCGTCGTCGACGAATACGGCGGAACCGCCGGCATCGTCACTATCGAGGACCTGCTCGAGGAGATCGTCGGAGAAATCGAAGACGAATACGACGTCGCCCGCCCTTCAATGGAAGTCATCTCCGATGACGAAGTCCTGCTCGATGCCGGCGCCTCCACCGATGTCCTCAAGGAGCTCTTCGGCTATGACGTCGATTCGGACGACTACGACACCGTCGGTGGCTTCCTCATCCATACCCTCGGCCGGCTCCCCTCGGTCGGCGACGAAGTTGAGGTCGATGGACTGACCATCCGCGTACTCAGCATGGCCGGCCGCCGCGTGCGCCGCCTCCGCGTCACCCGCGAACGGGCAACCGAGCCCGAAGGCGCCGCCGTCCACTAGCGAGGAACCCGGTAAGCTTGCCCGCCGTGACCCACCCCGAACTGCCCTACTGGCTCGCGCTCCGCCGTTCTGGCCTTGGGAGCACCAACTTTGCGCTCCTGCTCGCCCGCTTTAGCAGCATCGAATCCGCCTGGCACGCCGATCCCTCCGCCCTCGCCGCGGCCGGGCTCGAGCCCCAGTACCTCCGGGCCGTCGCGAAAGCCCGTGGGGCCTTCGATCCCGAACGCGAACTCGCCCTGCTCGAAAAGCACGGCGCCCGCGCTCTCACCTGGCTGGACGAGGATTTCCCATCCAGCCTCCGCGACATTCCCCAGAGTCCGCCGGTCATCTTCGTGCGCGGCAATGCCGGGCCACAGTTCGAGCAGGCCGTTGCCGTCGTCGGGACCCGCCACGTCACGCCGTATGGCCGCCAGGTCACCGAGCACTTCTGCTCCACGCTCGGGAACGCCGGCGTCGCCATCATCAGTGGCCTGGCCCGTGGCGTTGACGCCATCGCCCATCGCGTCGCCCTCGAATGCGGCGCGCCAACGGTGGCCGTCCTCGCGGGCGGCATCGACCAGGTCTACCCGCGCGAAAACGCCGGCCTGGCGGACCGCATCATCGAAAACGGCTGCCTCGTCAGCGAGTACCCCGTCGGCATTCCGGCCCGCCGCGACTACTTTCCCCGGCGCAACCGAATCCTCTCCGGCCTCGCCCGCGCACTCCTCGTCGTGGAAGCCGGCGAATGCAGCGGCTCGCTCCACACCGCGAACTGGCCGTTCGAACAGGGCCGCGATGTCTTCGCCATCCCCGGCAGCATCTTCTCCCGCCAGAGCCAGGCAACGAATCAGCTCATCCGGGAGAACACCGCCCGCCTCGTCGCCACCCCGGAACAGCTCTGCGAAGAACTCAACCTGATCAGCACCGGCGCCCAGCTTCCGTTAACCTCAACACCGGCCCCCGCGTTGCAGCAGGTAGCACCCTCCTCCCCGCCGGCCCGAATCGACGACCCGGTGCTCGCCCACCTGAGCAATGGGCCCCGTCATGTCGATGAGATAGCACGGGAGTCGGGCCTTCCCATCGCGAGTGTGAGCAGCACGCTGCAACTCTTCGAACTCACCGGACGGGTCCGCCAAACGGCGCCCATGACGTACGTGCTCGCCTGACTGTGGGAAGTTTCAGAAAGGCCACCCTATAGACAGAGCGGAGAAACGCTCTCTACTCTCAAAAAGAGCGGAGGCTCCCGAACGGGACCCGCTTGTAAAGGTTGATTCGATTTGGCAACTGCTACCCCGACACGCAAACCGAGCACTGCTCGCGCAT
>CALFYR010000518.1 GCA_937954195.1 uncultured Dehalococcoidia bacterium | reverse complement strand
GCGAGCAGGTCGTCGAGCACTTCGGCCAGGTGCGCCACGCGCTCCGCTGGCGCCTCGATTTCGAGCAACCGCTGGCGGACTTCCTCATCCACCTGGAGCCACGGGCCGAGAAAGTTCACGAGCCCGTGCGGACGGCCCGGCAGTGCAAGGCCCTGCGCCCACTGGTCGGTCAGGGCGAGCGCCATCCGGAAGTACATCGGAAACGTTGCCCGGACCGTCTCCATCGCGCGCTGGACGTTTGGCGTGATGACTTCGCTGTCGTCCATCAGTTCCACTTCGCCGAAGGGGTACGGGCGTGGTTCGAGCATGGTGATGAGCCGGAAGCGGCGCACGCCCCGGGCAGTCATCACGTACCGCCCGCCCTGGACTTCTTCACACTCCTCGATCCTTGCGGTTGTGCCGACGTCGCGTGGGATGGCGCCGCCACCAACCTCTTTGCCCTCACGAATCAGCAGCACGCCGAACTCGCCGCCGCTGTGCAGCAACTCGCGGGTCATCGCCTTGTAGCGTTCCTCGAAGATCTGCAAGGGCAACGGCATCCCTGGGAAGAGGACGGTCCGCAGCGGAAAGAGTGGAATCTGCACGAGGTGGGCCGCTACTTCCTGGTGGCGAGCCAGCGCTCGAGTTCTGGCTGGTGTTCTTCGAAGTGGCCGATGCCCGCTCCCTGGAGCAACCGGTTGCCAATCAGCGGGCGTTGCTTCTCAGCATCGAACCCGTACAGGTCCTCGGGGAGCGTCCCCGCGGCCTCGCGATAGCCCGTATAGGCCGATTCCCAATCCGCGAGCGCTTCTCTGCCGGGCTTCGCGAGCGCGGCGAACTTCGCGTTCCAGGTCTCCGTGTCGTTGTAGTCGGTGCCTGCCGGGACCGGCGGGTCGCCGGCCGCCACGCGATCGATAGCGGCCGTCATCTCCCGGTACCAGCCGGCCATGTGGGCGAGGCACTGCGAGAGATTCCAGCTTCCGAGCCATGTTTCCCCGAACGCCGCGTCATCCAGGTCCGCGATGGGAGCGCGAAACTTCGCGTAGCCGGCATCGAGTTCCGCCAGTGCTTCCGCCTTGCTGACCATCGTTGCCTCCCGGTACCGAAGTACCACTCATTCTAGCCAGTCGGGCGCGAAGTTTCGGCAACGAAAAGGCCCCGTATTTCACGGGGCCTTGTTTCTGTTTGCTCCGTCCTTCGGTTCCAGCGCCGTTCCGCTTGTTCTTCCCGAGGGGAGGGCCGCGGGCGCTCTGTTTGGAGTGGAGCCGCTAAGCCTTGGTAGCTACTGCCACTGGAACCGGGACGCTGTGCCTGGCTCGCTGGTGCGAGCCTTGTATCGGACGGTACCACCAGCCGTAGATCGCGTGGATCCTGAGTTTCATTTTCGTCTGCCTCCCGTTCTTTGGGGCGTTGGCCGGACCGTTAACTCTGCACGATCCAGACCCGGTAGAGGGCGTGGATCCGGTTCCTGATGGTCATCATTTCCGATTCCTCCTTTCCCTCGACTCCCCGTCCTGGGTGGTCTTCTTTCCAGGTACAGAGTAGGCGGAGGGGAGGCGGAAGCCATGGGCCATTGGATCCATCCGCGCTGGTTCCAATGGCCAATTCGGCTACATGCTGCGAAGCAGGCGAATCCGTTCTTCCACGGGCGGGTGGGTGTTGAACATGTTGTTCAGGAAGCTCATGTGCTCGCGGAGCGGGTTGTAGATGTACATGTGGGCAGTCGCCTTGTTGGCGGCCTCGAGGGGCTCGTGATCGCCGGCGATCTTCTCAAGCGCGCGTGCCAACGCCTCTGGATTACGGCAGAGCAGCGCTCCGCTCGCATCGGCCAGGTACTCGCGCTGGCGGCTGACTGCCATGCGGATCGCCTGGGCAATGATGGGGGCGAGGATTGCGCCGACGAGCGCCACCAGGATGAGGACCACGCCGCCGCCGCCGCCCTTGCCGCGACTGCCACTGCGCCGTCCGGCGCCCATGAACGTGAACCGCAGGAACATGTCGCTCAACAACGCCACCAGCCCGACGAGCACCGTGGCCACGGTCATCACGCGGATGTCGTAGTTGCCGATGTGGGACATCTCGTGGGCGAGAACGCCTTCGAGTTCAGCCGGCTCCAGCTTGTCGAGCAGTCCGCGCGTGACCACCACATGCGAATGCTCCGGATCGCGGCCGGTCGCGAAGGCGTTCGGGGCCGAATCTTCGAGCACCCACGTCTTCGGCATGGGCAGTCCCGAGCCGATGGACAGGTTCTCGACGCGGCGGACGAACTCCCACTCTTCTTCCTTGGTGACTTCGTGGGCCCCGGAGATTGAAAGCACGACGCTGGTCGAAATCCAATAGCTGACGATGGCATAGAGAATGAGCCCGATACCCACCACGCCCAGGATCCCTATGCTCCCGCCCAGGGCAAAGACCATCACGGCCGCCAGCACGGTAAGAATGACGACAAACGCGGTCATCATGAACCACGTCGTCCGCTTGTTCGCCGCAATGCGGTCGTAGATGAGGACGGAACCCGCGTCGGTGTCGCCAACCTTCACAGGACTCCGTCCGATTTCCGATTTTCGATTTTCGATTTTCGGTCAGACCGCGCGGGCTGTCGCGAGCGAAGCGTCTTCTTGGATGCAACGGTCATCGCTACGAGCTGAGACGCTTCGCGGCGCAGCCGCTGCACCTGGGCATCGTTCGGGGGCACCATGCCGGCCTCCTGGATGAGCTCTAGCCAGTAAATGGATTCGTCGGCCTCTTCTTCGACGATGGACAACTTCGAGACCATGTGCGCAGCGCTCTGAGCCCGTGTCGCACCCCTGTAGTTCGCACCTACTGATGTGCCGGAACGCATGAGCTGACGCGCGAGAACATCCGATTGGCGATCCTTCGGGAGCCGTGCGACGAAGTCGATCACCTCTAACGCGAAGCGCTTCGTCCGAGCCTTGAAGTCGTCCTCGTTCACGATGCCGCGTCCACCTTTCCGAAAATCGAAAATCGCAAATCGG
>CALFYR010000517.1 GCA_937954195.1 uncultured Dehalococcoidia bacterium | reverse complement strand
CGGCAGCCACTATCTTCCCGAATCGCTCGTCAGTAAGGCCGACGACCGCAGCCCCTTGCACGGATGGATGAGCGAGCAACGCGGCTTCCACCTCGGCCGGGTACACGTTCTCCCCGCCGGACACGATCAGGTCGTCGCGGCGGTCGAGCACATACAGGAAGCCCTCAGCGTCGAGCCTGCCGATGTCGCCCGTCGCGAGCCACCCATCGACGATTGCGTTGGCGGTGGCATCGGGGCGCCGCCAGTAGCCGGGCGTCACGGTCGGTCCAGCGACGAGGATCTCGCCCGGCTCGCCTGGTGGCGCGTCGATTCGAAGCTGCGTGTTGAGGAGGGGCTTTCCCGCCGAACCGATGTGGCTGAGTGCATCGGCGGGCGAAAGCGTCGCGACCTGGCTCGCGGCCTCGGTCAGGCCATAGGTCTGAATGACCGGGTACCCACGCGCCATCGCCCGTTCGAGCAACACTTCGGGCACGGGTCCACCACCGACCAGGACGGCGCGAAGCGTTGGCGGCGCTGGCCGCTCGTCGATATCGAGCATCCGCTGCAACATCGTCGCGACGACGGAGAGCGTGGTGATGCCCTCGTTGTGGAGCGATTCCACGACCGCGCGCTCGTCGAAGCCCTCGTGGATCACAAACGAGGTCCCGTAGATGGCGCTCCGCAACACGATCGCCATCCCGCCGACATGAAACAACGGCATGCACGCCAGCCAGCGGTCGCCGGGTTGCACCCCGAGATTGAACGCCGAAGCAGTGGCACTGGCGAAGATGTTCCCAAAGGTGAGCATCGCGCCCTTGGGCGAACCGGTGGTCCCCGACGTATAGACGATGCTGTGCACCTGGTCCGGCCGGTGTGTTTCCTGCAGTTCGGCGCCGTGGATGCCCTCCCGCGGGAACGTCGTTAGACGGGTACCGCCGGACTTCGCCGCGGCCTCGCGGGCCCGCTCCTCGTTCTGGCCATCCACCAGCAGGAGCGATGCTTCTGCATCGCGAAGCTGGAACGAGAGCTCGTCGGGCGTGAGCCGCAGGTTCAACGGGACCGTTATCGCGCCGGCTCGCGGGATGGCATGCAACGCCGCGGCAAGTTCGAGGGAGTTCCGCGCGAGTACCGCCACGCGGTCGGCCGGGCGAACGCCGAGCGAGAGCAGCGCGCCCGCCATACCACGCACCAGGTGATCGAACTCCCGATACGTCAGCCGCGCGGTCCCCGCGACAACCGCCTCCGCGTTGGGGAGCGCCCTGCCCCGCTGGGCCAGCCAGTCATCGAGCAGGATCTCAGTCATCCGGTGATTTCTCCTGCCACGTCGCCCGCGAATCGCTGGAGCGCGGCCTCATCAATCGCGACGCCCAGTCCTGGCCGCTCGCTCGTTGTGATCACTGGGCCATCTTCGAGTTGGCCTTTGCCAATAAGCGGGTGTTCCAGGCGCGAAAGCGTGGCGAGCCCGCAGGCCGGCCGGGGAGCGGCAAGGAGTGCGGCCACGTGCCGGGCCATCGCCGTGCCCACACCGCTGTCGAAGGTGGTGGTCACAATTGCGGGCAGGTTCGCATCTCGCGCCATGCGGATCATCCCGACCGCGTCTTGAAGCCCCGCGAACATCGGCTTGATGACGACGGCATCCACGGCCCGCGCCTCATACGCCCGCCGTACATCGTCGGGCGTCCGGCAGGACTCATCGAGGGCGATCGGAACGCCAACGCGTGTCCGAAGCCGCGCGGTCGCCTCCATCACGTCGGCGCGCCGCGGGTCGAGCGGCTGTTCGCAGAGGGCGATGTTGAACTCCTCGAGCGAAGTGAGCGTGTTGAGCGCGGTGCTGTCGTCCCATGCGCCGTTCGCATCGATTCGCAATTCGATGTCCATGCTGGCCTGGCGAGTTGCCCGCAGCCGTTCTACGTCGCCAACCGGATCCGTGCCCACCTTCACCTTCACAGCCTGGTAACCCTCGGCGGCGGCCTCCCGGACCTGGCGTTCGACACCCGCGGCGTCGGTGGCATCGATCAGCGCGTTGGCGGGCACGGTGACCGGCTCCTTGACGGCGATTTCGAAGCGGGCCGCGAGCCATGCCCACAGGGGCAGGCCGGACTGCTGGGCGAGCACGTCTCCCAACGCCGTCTCCATGCCAGCCCGGGCAACACGGCCGGATGCCGGCGATACCGCCCCGTGCGGACACGCGTGGTCCCACGCCTCGGCCGGGCTTCGGCCGACGAGTGACCGGGCGATGGACTCGATGGCCGTGCCTACTTCGGAAAAATCGCCGCCCTCGAAATCGGCAAGGGGGCTGGCTTCACCGATCCCAACCAGGCCATCCGCTGTTTCGATGCGGACGATGTAGCCGTCACGCACCGCCAGCCTGGCCCGCGATGTTTGGGCCGCCGCGGCGAAAGGCACGCGAAACGATCGCCAGCTCACGCGGACAATGGGGCTGGCGCCGTCGGTCACGGCCGCCGGGGAAAGAGGTCGAAGTCGTCGTACCGGGGCTTCCGCTTTTCGAGGAAGGCGTTCTTGCCTTCCTTGCCCTCGTCGGTCATGTAGAACAACATCGTCGCGTTGTGCGAGAGCTCGGTAATGCCGGTCATGCCATCGAGTTCGGCGTTGAACGATGACTTGAGCATGCGGATCGCGATCGGGCTCTGCGCGAGTATCTCCTTCGCCCACTTCACGCCTTCCGCCTCCAGCTGGTCGAGCGGGACGACGGCGTTCACGAGGCCCATGTCGAGCGCTTCTTTCGCATCGTATTGGCGGCAGAGGTACCAGATTTCGCGCGCCTTCCGCTGGCCTACGAGCCGCGCCAGCAGCACCGCGCCATAGCCGCCATCGAAGCTCCCGACTTTTGGCCCGGTCTGCCCGAAGCGGGCGTTGTCGGCTGCGATGGAGAGGTCACACACGACGTGCAGGACCTGGCCTCCTCCGATCGCGTACCCGGCAACCAGGGCGATGACCGGCTTCGGCATCGAGCGGATCAGCTTGTGAAGGTCGGTGACGTTCAGGCGCGGGACGTCGTCTTCGCCCACGTAGCCGCCGTGGCCGCGTACGCGCTGGTCGCCGCCGGAGCAGAATGCGCGCCCACCTTCCCCGGTGAAGAGCACCACGCCGACCTGGTTGTCCTCCCGCGCACGGGCGAACGCGTCCAGCATTTCGAAGACGGTTTGCGGCCGGAACGCGTTGTGGACCTCCGGCCGGTTTATGCTGATCCGGGCGATGCCCTCGGCCTTCTGGTACAGGATGTCCTGGTACTCGTGCGCGGTTTGCCAATTCAACGTCATGTAACGACTCCCTGGGTGCTGTGGTGGTGAATAAATGCCCGCACAAGGGCGGCGCACTGTTCGGGCTGTTCGAGCTGGGCCGCGTGGCCCGCATCCGGAATGATGTGCGTCTCGGCATCGGGGATGTCGGCGGCCATCTCGCGGGCTATCGCGCTGAACTTCGCGTCCTCGGCCCCTGCGAGCAGCAGGGTGGGAAATGAAAAGCTGGCGAGACGGTCAAAGAGCGGCGGCTGCGCGCCTGTGCCCATCCCCCGGAGACTGTTCGCCAGGCCCATGGGGTTGCAGCGAAGGCGGCCCGCTCGAACGTCATCCTGCACTTCTCGGGGCATGCGGCGCTGGCTGGCGAAGAGGGGCAGGTTCTCCCAGTCGTCCACGAACGCGGGCACGCCTTCCCGCTCGATCCGGTCGGCGAGTTCCTCGTCGGCGGCGATGCGTGCCTGGCGTTCAGCATCGGTCGCGAGTCCGGGAGAACCGCCGATGACCACCAGCCGCTCCACGGCCTCGGGGTGCGCGGCCGCGACGTGCAGCGCCGTCCGGCCACCCATCGAATACCCCAGCCACGTGGCGCGCGGGAAACCCGCGAGCGCGGCTGCCGCGGCAAGGTCGTGAGCGGCCTGTTCCATCCGGTAGTGGTCGATCCCGGCAGGAGCATCCGAATCCCCATGGCCCACGATGTCGAGCGCGACGGTGGTGAAGTCGTGCACAAGCAACCTCCCGAATTCGCCCCATCCGCTCGCGGCGCCGGTGAAGCCGTGGAGCAGCACGAGCGCCGGCCCCTGGCCGCGCACCTCGACGTTGAGCGAGAACCCGGGAGCGACCTGGAACCGCGTCATGCGTTGACCGCCACGTTCGTGGCCCACGCGGCTTCGGCGGCGGCCGCCCACGCTTCCCGGTGCATTGCGGTGTTCTGAAGCCGGTCCGTCCTGAC
>CALFYR010000516.1 GCA_937954195.1 uncultured Dehalococcoidia bacterium | reverse complement strand
TGGTCCCCGTGAACTCACAGCTGTCCGCGTTGAACTCGCTGAACGTGACCGCATCCCGGAAGACGACTGTGTCAGGCAGCGGGCAATCGGTTCCCGGGACACCGAAGAACTTCGTGCCGGTAATGTTGACGGCGGTTCCACCGGCGGCCGGACCTTCGTCAGGCGTTACGGCCCGCACGGTTGGCCCCGGCGTCTGGTAGAAGATGTTGAACTCGGTAGGCCGGCTGCAGCCTTCGGTTGGCGGCACAGTGGCGCCCGGTAGTACGCAGTTTATCGGAGGCGATGCGTCATCGAGCTCCTGCGCTCGTACCAGCACGTAGTAGGAAGTACCCAGTGGATTGAGCGGATCCCAGTCGCTTAGGACGGCGACCGGGATTGTGAAGCGAAGCGTCGTTGGCGTCGGCGGTTCGATGAACGCGCTGGAATCGACTGGCGCCGGCGGGGGCGCGCCATTTCTCGGTATGAACGTCACCGAGGTCACGATGCTGGTCCCGGTCACGAAGTTCCGGCCGGTGAGCGTGAGCGTTTGCCCCTCTTCTTCGGCGGTCGGCGAAAGGCTCAGGATCTGAGGCTGGTTCGTGCCATCCAGGTGGATTGGCGAGGTCCAGATCGCCCCGATGAGCCCGCCGTTGCTGACGCTCCGAATGGTTACGTGAATCGTCCGCGAGTTGTATTGATTCTGGTTCAGCGTCTGGATGTAGACGGACTGCTGGGTCAGGTTTGAACCCGCCGGGAACGTCACCAGCTTCACTTCGTCCGAGGGTGGCCAGTCGAAGCCCGTCCCGCTCCCGGTGTGCGGGCCCGGTGAGAGTGCCAGTTGAACCTCGATCGGCGCCGTCAGGATGCCGCCATCTGTGCGCCTCACCGTTACGAGGACGGCCTGTCCTTCGAGTGTCTCGTACTCCGCTTTATCGAGGGAGAACACCCCTTCGCCGGCGGCCTTCGCCTGCTCCGTTGCCTGGTGTCCAAGTCCCAACAAGGCGAACAGAGCCAGCGCGGCAAGCAGCGCGGCTCGCCAGCCCCATCGGTTCACCCCTGTGGTATGCCCCACGCCCAGCGTCGTACCTCCCACGGTCAAGCGGATGCAGCCCGGAGACCGGGCAGCTTCGAAAATTTCGGGGCGCGTTGCTCAGGGGTCTGGGCCGGCGGGAAACTGCACTTCCCCCGTAAGCAGGGCGGATGATAGCGACATCTGCCCGCCACCGTCACAACCGGCAATGTGATGTCTTACGTCACGAATTAGCGAATGGCCGGCGTTACGTTACAACCGTAGATTCGCTTTCGTGCCCGGCCCCGGTTTTGTGAAGATTTCGACATGCGGCCCACGGGCCAGCCGCCGTTTACCCCGGTATAGTTCCGGCTACGCTCAGTAGCCCTTCCGAGGTTCGCCAATGCTCTTCCTCGATTCCCCCGAACACGCCGCCTTTCGCGCCGAACTTCGACAGTTTCTCGATGCCAACCTCCCTCGCGACGACTGGGACATGCGCAACGACCGTGATGTGGTCGGGCACGAACAGGAGATGTTCACGCGCGGTTTCCGCAAGAAGCTCGCCCAGCAGGGCTGGCTCACGATGGGCTGGCCGAAAGACTTCGGTGGAGCAGGCGCCAGCTACATGACCCAGACCGTCTACATGGAAGAGATGAGCGCGGCCGGCGCGCCCGGCGCGTACGACCAGGGCGTCTGGCTCGCCGGTCCGGCCGTCATGATGCACGGTACAGCCGCGCAACAGGACCGCTGGCTTCCCGCCATGCGCACCGCCGATGTCCACTGGTGCCAGCTCTTCTCCGAACCTGGCGCCGGGTCCGACCTCGCTTCGCTCCAAACCCGCGCCGTCCGTGATGGCGACGAGTACGTGCTCAACGGCCAGAAGATCTGGACGAGCGGCGCCCAGGAAGCCGACTGGGGCATCCTCCTTGCCCGCACCGATCCGGAGGCGCCGAAGCATCGCGGCATCAGCTACTTCATGCTGGACATGAAGTTGCCCGGCGTCACCATCCGGCCGCTCGTGAACATGATGGGCAGCGAGCACTTCAACGAGGTGTTCCTGGACGAGGTGCGCGTGCCCGTGGATTGCCTCATCGGCGAGGAGAACCGCGGCTGGTACATCGCAACCACCACGCTCGACCAGGAGCGCAGCTCCATCAACCGCGTGGTCATGACCAGGAGCACCCTCTACGCGCTCATCGACCTCACCCGGAAGTCGGCCGCCCTGCGCGACCGTGCGGAAATCCGCCACGAATTGGCCGAGCGATACCTGGAGTTTGAGATTGGCCGCTGGCTCTGCTATCGCGTCGCGCAAATGCAAAGCGAAGGCAAGGTTCCCAATTCAGAGGCATCCGTGTCCAAAGTGTTCGGAACCGAACTCCAGCGCCAGATGGGCATCACCGGGATGCGGGTCCTTGGCATGGCCGGCCAGCTAGAACCCGGCACCGGGTACGCGCCCCTGAAAGGCCGGGTCGAGCGATGGGCGCTCGCCGCCCCGAGCTACACCATCGCCGGTGGCACGAGCGAAGTGAACCGCAACATCATCGCGACCCGCGGTCTTGGCCTGCCGCGTGGCTAGTGGCGCCAGCCATGGGTGATTGGCTCGATCTCTCGCGGGAAGCCGAACGCTACCTTGTGTTCGGTTTGCTCGCGGTCACGCTCGCGTTGTTCATCTGGGGGCGCTGGCGCTACGACCTCGTCGCGGCGTTCGCCCTCCTTGTCGTCGGCGTGGTGGAAGTCGTGCCGGCGAATCAGCTGTTCAGCGGGTTCGGCCACCCGGCGGTGATCACTGTTGCGGCGGTCCTGGTCATCAGCCGCGGCCTCATCAATTCTGGCGCCGTCGAACTGCTCGCGAGCCGACTTTCGATCCTCGGCTCCCGGCCCCTGATGCATCTTGTTGGGCTGACGCTCCTCGTCACCGTGCTCTCAGGCTTCATTAACAACGTCGGGGCGCTCGCGTTGCTGATGCCGGTGGCCATCAAGATGGCCCGCGACGGAGGGTATTCACCCTCGCTGTTGTTGATGCCGCTCGCCTTCGGGTCGCTCCTCGGCGGCATGACGACGTTGATCGGCACACCGCCAAACATCGTGGTGGCTACCTATGCCGGTCAGGACGGCCGGGACGGATTTGGCATGTTCGATTTCACGCCGGTCGGGGCAGCGGTCGCGATCGCGGGCCTCGCCTTCATGGCGCTCATCGGTTGGCGGCTCGTCCCACAGCGCACCCCACCGGGCGATGGCGAAGGGATCTTCGAAACCGGGAGCTATACGTCCGAACTGCGCATCCTGGAGGATTCTGCTGCAGCCGGGCTCTCCATTCTGAAGTTCGAGCGTTCCGTCGATTTCGATGTTCTCGTTGCCGGATTGATCCGCGGTGACGACCGGGTCCTGGTCCCCTCGGTGTTCGAAACCCTCCGGCCCGGCGACATCCTTCTCGTGGAAGCCGATTCCGCGGCGCTCGAGGAGCTCGTGAAGTCGCTTGGCGTCGAACTCCAGGGCAGGGGAGAAGCACAGGCCAGTCAGCTCAGCTCGAGCGAGGTCCAGATCCTTGAGGCTGTCGTCCTCCCCCGCTCGATGCTCGAAGCCCGGAGCGCTACCTCGACGAACCTGCGCTGGCGTTTCGGGCTCAACCTGCTGGGGGTGTCCCGCAGAGGAGCGCGTCTTCGGCGGCGATTGGGAGACATCCGGCTGCAAGCCGGCGACCTGCTCCTGCTCCAGGGTCCGCGCGCAACCATGTCCGAATCCCTGAGCACCATCGGCGCGGCCCCGATCGCGACCCGCGAATGGGATGTGGCCAAGCGGCCCCGGCTGATCATCGCCGTCGGACTCTTCCTCGCGGGGATTCTCTTCACGGCCTTCGGAGTCCTCGAAGTCCAGGTCGCCCTCTCGGCGGTAGCCTTCCTGATGGTGATCCTCGGGGTCGTCACCCTCGGTGATGCGTACGAATCCATAGATTGGCCCATCATCGCGCTCCTCGGGGCAATGATTCCTGTCGGCGGCGCCCTGGAAACCACGGGCGGCGCGACGATGATCGCCGACTGGCTGTACGAGGTGGGCGGCGACCTGCCCCCCGCTCTGAGCATCGCCGCACTCCTCATCGTCACGATGTTCCTGTCCGACCTCGTGAACAACGCGGCGGCCGCAGTGCTCATGTCGCCTATCGCCCTCCGGGTCGCGCAATCCCTCGATTCGTCGTATGAACCG
>CALFYR010000515.1 GCA_937954195.1 uncultured Dehalococcoidia bacterium | reverse complement strand
ATCAGAGGCGCGCACGCCAGTAAGCGCTACACCTCAGGCACACCACCGCCCAACACCCTCAACCACCCACACTCCGTACCACCACGAGCAACAGAGGCCCGGCAGGGATGCCGGGCAAGTCACTTCCACCACGCCACACAACTCCCGGGCCCACTGCTGGCGGCCCGAACCTCACCCCAGCGCCAACCGCCGCGGCAACGCCCCCTCTAACTCCAACAGCGACTGCTTCATCGCCAGCCCACCACCGAACCCGTGCAACGAACCATCGCTCGCCACCACACGGTGGCACGGCAACCACAGCGGAATTGGGTTCGCCCCCACAGCAGCCCCGATGGCCCGCGGCGCGTGCCCCTCGCCGACGTGTCGCGCGAGCCAGCCGTAGCTGCGCGTCTCGCCGCGTGGAATCTCCCGGAGCGCCAGCCACGTCTTCCGCTGCAGCGCAGTACCCTCCGGTATCTCAACCGGGAACTCCTCGATCGAAACGTTGTGCCCCGCCGCATACTCCCCGAGCAGGTCCAGCGCCTCGCGTAGCGCCGCAGAATCGCCCGGCTCCGCCCCAAACGACGCCAACTCGCCCTCCGCTCCGAACCTGGTCCGGTGGAACAGCGTCGCCCGGAGGATCGCGCCGTAGCGCAGCGTCACGCCCGCCCAGCCCAGCGGGGTTTCGGTTACTCCAAAAATCGCTTGTGTATCCATAGGTAGAGAACGGCCGGGCCGGCGCGTGGTCACGAAGGTGGCTCCGAAGAACGCTAATCCCCCGCTTCGACATCCACCTCGGCAACCGGAATGGTGAACTGGAAGCTGCACCCGCCCTCGGTCAGGTTCCGGACGCTAATCGTGCCGCCCTGGAGTTCCACCAGGCGCTGGCACACGGTGAGCCCAAGCCCGAGCCCATGAAATGTCGAATGCTGCCGCGATCGGAAGAACGGCGAGAAAACGTGCTCAACATCGTCCGCCGGGATGCCGGCCCCCGAATCGAGGACGCTGGTTTCGATGCGGCCATCCCGCTCGGCAACCGTCACTCTGATGGAGCCGCCGGCAGGGCTGTACTTGTCCGCATTGGAGAGCAGGTTGCCGAGAATCTGCTGGTAATAGGTCGGGTTGGCCAGCCCAAGGGGAATGTCCCCCTGGATGGACACGTCGAACGCGCGAGCGGGTGCGCGTTCACGAAACTCAGCAACGACTTCGTCCACGATCCGGTTCACCCGCACCGGTTCCGTTTCGATGGTTTCACCCGTACCAAGCCGGGAAAGGACGAGCATGTTCTCCACGACGCTGTAGAGCCGCCGCGCATCGCGCCGCATTTCCGCCGCAAACTCCAGCACTTCGTCACCGGTCATTTCGCGCGCATGCCGGCCGAGGTACGAGGCGTTGCCGAGCAACGTCGTCAACGGTGTCCGAAGTTCGTGCGAGATCAGCCCGAGCACCTCATCTTTGGCCGCGATGGCGGACGCCAACTGGGCCACGGTCTGCTCGAGTTGTTCGCGAAGTTGGCGTGTCTCGTGCACATCGATGCTGACCGACGTCCATCCGAAGAGTGTCCCCTCTTCCGATATCGCGGGCCGGATGCGAAAGAGCTGCCAGCGGTACTCTCCGTTTCGGTCGCGAATGCGGTACTCGATTTCGTAGGCGGTGCGCTCGCGCTGTGCTTCCAGCCAGCGCCGCGTTGCCTCCTCCAGGTCATCCGGGTGGATGAGCGGAGCGGTGCCACGCGCCATCGCTTCCTCAAGCGGTTGCCCCGTGAAGTCCAGCCAGTGGCGGTTCACAAACGTCGGCTTCCCGCGCTCGTTCGTCACGATGATGGTTGCCGGGACGGCATTCAGGAGCGCCCGCAGCTGCGCCGCGCCTTCGCGAACGGAACGGCGAGCCTCCCGCAATTCCGTCACGTCCACAGCAGAGACGACCGAGACCCAGCGGTTGAGCAGGTTCGCCCGCCGACCGTGAATCGCGAGTGTCTTCACGCTCCCGTCTCGCGCCACGATGCGGACCTCGTAGTCTTCCGGGACCTGTTCGCCGCGGACACGCGCCTGGCCGCGCTCAACGATCATCTCCCTGTCATCCGGATGGATCAGTCCCTGGAAGAACTGCGGCCTGAGCATCTCCTGCCGGCTATAGCCGGTGAGGCTCTCCAACTCGCGATTGACGTACAGGATGTCCGCGCCGTCGTACACCCAGATCGCCGAACCCACGGAGTCAAGGAGCTCAAGCCTTGCCTGAGTGTCCAACGGTTCCGCGGCATCGCCCTCTGCGGCTTCCGGCATGCGCCGAAGCTTAATTGGTTCGTCAATAGCATCAACGGGCCCGCGAATCGGCGCGGACTACGCCTTCGGCGTGGGCTGCTTCGGCTTCCGCCGCAACAGCTTCGATACGAGCGCACCCCGCAGGCTCCGATACGAGGCACTCGCGTCCTCATCCTCGATCCGCTGGAGATCCGGGCGTCCGTAGCGGGCTTCCTCGTAGGCATTCGAAAGCAGGACGGCGTCATCCTCGCGTTCAATCGTCTTGCCCATCCGGCGAGACCACTCGCGCGGGGTTTCCGCCGGACGGCTGCCAAGGCCAATCCATCCCGAAAGGCGCTGCGTCTTGGCCCAGAGCTTCGCCCGGCCATCGAGCCCGCCGAGGCCCCAGTTCCACGCCGTGCGGCCCGTCAGCAGCGCCGCCGCGAGCAGCGCCAGTACCAGGGCCGGCCCCCAGACGAGCGCCCAGTTGAACGGCGTGTTCACGACAGGCTCCTCGGCCAGCGCATCGCCGACCGGCACGTTGCCGTCTTCGGGGAGGATTTCGCCGCCATCCGGGAACAGTTCGCCAAGGTCAGGAATCTCGAATGGTTCCGAAGGCACGATGTTGCCGACACCGCCGACACCGCCCTCGGGCCGATCGGCCGTCGGATTGAAGTTGATCCAACCGTACGTCGGGAAGTACACCTCGACCCACGAATACGCGTTGTCTTTGCGGACCGTGTAGGTCGTCTCTTCGCCCGTACCCGGGTCCACCACATACCCCACCGCGATGCGCGCCGGGATGCCCAGTTCGCGCAGCATCACCACCATGCCAGTCGCCGTGTAGTCGAAGTACCCGCGCTTCAGGTCGAACAGCAGGAAGTCCGTCGCGTCGCGTCCCGGTGGTGGCGAGATCACGTTCAGGTCGAACGGCATGGCGCGAAGGTACTGCTCGATGGCCTTCGCCATGTCATACGTCGTGGTCGCTCCCGCTTCCTGCACAACCCGGCGAGCTTCTTCTTCCACCCGGTCCGGCACCGAATCCGGCAGCTGCAGGTACCGCTCGATCACCCAGTCCGGGTATGCCGCGGTGTCAGCGCGGAGCTGATCCTCCGTTGCCCGCGAAACCGAACCGAAGCTGTTGTACGTGTCGTTCTCGCGAAGGCCTCGGCGGCTCACCATCTTCTCGATGTCGCCGATGATCTCCGGCGCGGTATGCACCGTGACATCCACGTTCGCCGCCAGCGGCGAACCCGGCGTCAACAGCGTCGATTCCGGGTCCTTCACCGTCACTCGCAGGATCGAAACGTCTCGTGCTTCGTAGGTGGCCGCGTCGGCATCCACCGCCAGGTCGCGCGCGTCGATCCGCTCGCTATCGCGGTCACCCACTTTCCAGCCATTGCCCGTGTAGAAGTCGTAGCTGGTCGCGCGCAGCAGGCCCGGCTCCGGCACCTGCACCTCGAAGAGCTCCTTCGTGCCCAGGGTCACCTCGCCCTGGATCGGGAGCGTGTCGCCGAAGCCATGCAAGTTCGCGCCCTTGCGGGAGTCGATGTTGTGGAACAGCCGCACCAGGTGGTCCGACTGGCCGGAGAGCGGCTTGGTGATGGCGTCGAACACCGACTCGACGTTCTTCGCCTGGTTCCCGAGCGGCACGTTCCACGCGAAGATCACGAGCAGCGCAGCCGACAGCACCGTCAGCTGGATTGCGCTAATCGAAATGAATTCGGGGTACTCCACTCCCTGGCGCTTCCAGCGGTCCATGTTCGCCTGCAGGTGCAGCCGCGCGATGAGAATGATCGAGCCGAACAGGAACACCAGGAACGCCCCGCTCGGCTGGCCATCCAGGAAGCTGATGTTCGTCAACAGGATGACACCCGCGGGGATCACCGCGAACCACGCGTTCCGCCACCGGAAGATGGACCACGCCGCGAAGTACGCCGCCAGGAACGTCAGCACGTGCGCCAGGGTCACAAACGGAAGGTCATCGTTGCTGATGTCGCCATCCCGCACGACCTGGAACCACTCCACCATCCGCACCCGGAAGTCAGCCAGCCGGTCGGTCAGCGTTTCGCCTTCCGCGAAGCCCTGCACCAGCAACACCACCACCGCCATCCCGACCACCAGGCCAGCCGGGTGGATCGCGGCCGCGTAGTACTTCGTCCTGGCCGCCACCATGCCGATAAGCAGGCCCGCGACCACGGTCGGCGCGAACTCGGGCATACCCGTCACCCAGTTCGCCTGCTGCAGCGAGACGGCCACGCTAACGAACGCCACGAACGCCGCCGCGAAGGTGAGCCAATCCTCCCAGCTCATAATCAGGCGCGGAGCGGTGATCGCGGCATTGCCAATGCGCCGCGGCGCGCTCTGCTGCTGGATGGGTGGGCTTATGCTTGCCATACCGTCGCTCCCGATCCGGTGGGGCTGAGCGCCAGGCCCAGCTCGTCACCCTTCCGAATAACGTACGTCATAATGTCACTCGCCGTAAGCTGCCCGAACATGAGCAACGGCGACCTGTCGCTCCCGAACGTCGAGGGGTCCATCAGCACCACGGCCGCCCTCACCCCTCGCTGCGTCAATGACTGAATAGATGTGAGCCAGTGGTCGTCCGTCGCCGCCGTCACCACCACCAGCGTGGTGTGCCGCCCGAATCGCCGCTGCTCTTCCGTGAGGATGTTTCCCAGCGGTGCATCACCAACCGCCTCTGCCGTCGCCAGCGTTTCGAGTATGCGAGTCAGCTGCTGCTGGCCGCGTTCCGGCTCGATCACGCGCAGGTCCTTGCCGAACGTGATCATCCCAACCGGCCGGTTCTCAATGATGTAGTGCCGCGCCACGCTGGCGGCGATGCGTACCCCGTACTCCTCGGTACTGTCATCCCCACGGCCCGCGTTCGTCCGCTTCTCCAGGTCGAGGATCACCCAGATGTCGCTCGCCGGGTCCAGTTCGAACGTCTTCACCATGAGTTCGCCGGTCCGTGCCGTCGTCCGCCAGTGGATGCGATTGAACGCGTCGCCCGGCGCGTACTGGCGCACCCCGGCCGCGTTCGGCGTGATGTAGTGCGTCCGCCGCCGAAAGTGCCCTTCGCCCGGCAGGTTCGCCGGCGGCGCCTGGAAGTGGGGCAGGTCCACCACCTGCGGGTACACCAGGATCTGCTGTTGCCCGCCGATGTACCGCACCCGCCGGAACAGCCCGAACGGGTCCGTCGCCACAATCCGCAGCGGGCCCCAATCGAACAGCCCGCGGCGGCGCAGGCGCGTGTTCACCACCCAGTTCCGCGAACGCCGCGGCGGGATGATCACCACCCGCTTTGAACGGTGTCCCGGCATGTCACTCGGGTCGTCCACTTCCAACCAGACTTTCGGGAGGAAGGATTTGTTCCGGATTTCGATGACTTCCTGCGCTTCTTGACCAACCTGCGCGCGCGCCGTCCGCCGGTCCACCTCCGCCTCGATGTCGCGCGTGTTCCACCAGACCAGCAGCCACGCGAACGGCACCGCCACCGCGATGATGTACACCAGCCGGAACAGCAGCCAGAAGCCCGTAGCAAAGGCAACGAAAATGCAGGCAAGCAGGATGAGCGCAACGAGCGTCAGCGTTCGCCGTTCTGGTGAGAGAAGCTTCCTGATCGCCCGCGTCATGCGGCGCTAGACCCGTGCCCGCGCGCCCGGGACCGGGACCCGCTGGAGGCATTGCGCCACGACGTCCGCCTCCGTCATGCCCTTCACGCGGGCGCCGGGGCTGAGCATCACGCGGTGCGCCAGCGTGAAGAGCGCAAGCTCTTTCACGTCGTCCGGCGTGACAAAGTCACGGCCTTCGAGGAGCGCCTTCGCCTGGGCCGTTCGGAACAGCGCCAGCGAACCGCGCGGGCTCGCCCCGAGATGGACCGCCTCGTGCTCCCGCGTCGCGTTCGAAAGCTGCACGATGTACTGCTTGATCAGCGGGTCGACGTAGATCTCTTTCACCGCCTTCTGCAGCTGCAGCACTTCGTTCGCATCGGTCACCTGCCGGAGTTCGTCGATCGGGTGCTGCGTCTGCTGCAGGTCCAGCACCAGCACTTCGTCCGTCGGGCTCGGATATCCGAGGAAGATGCGGATAAGGAAGCGGTCGAGCTGCGCTTCCGGCAGCGGGAACGTGCCCTCGTAGTCGATGGGGTTCTGCGTCGCCAGCACCATGAACGGCTGCGGAAGCTTGTGCGTCACGCCGTCGACCGTGATCTGGCGCTCTTCCATCGCCTCCAGCAGCGCCGACTGCGTCTTCGGCGTCGCCCGGTTGATTTCGTCCGCCAGCACCACCTGCGCCACGATCGGGCCCGGCCGGTACTCGAAGTCGCCGGTCTTCTGGTTGTAGATGGAGACACCGCTCACGTCGGTCGGCAGCAGGTCCGGCGTGAACTGGATGCGGCTGAAGCTGCACCCGGTCGAAACGGCGATAGCGCGCGCCAGCATCGTTTTGCCGACGCCCGGCACGTCTTCGATGAGCATGTGCCCGCCACACAGGAGGGCGGTGACGGCAAGCCGCAATTCCCGCTGCTTGCCGACGATGACGTTCTCAACATTCGAAATGATTCGCTCTGCGACGATCTTGGGGTCTTCCACGAAGGTACGCTCCCGGGGGTTGGCGTGACGGCGCCCCTGCGGCGAAGGGTGTTGCGCAGGTGCCGTTTCAAGTTTCGCGGATTATAGCAACGGGATATTCCGCTGCGGTTAAGTCGGCCAGTTCACACGTGAGCGGCGCAGGCTGTGCCCGCATTCACAGATGCTCCTCCGATCCGTGCCCTACGGTGTGGATCGGGAAGAGGAGAGAACGAGCGGACTTCCCGATCTGGAGAGGAGACCAAACATTCCATGCAGGAGTCTGCACTTACGGGCGTACGCCCGATTGAAGTGCGGGTAGCGAAGCCGCGCCCGCAAACCTGGCGCTACCTTGGCGTAGCAGCCCATTCCCTCACCGTCACGGCCGCCATCGTGTTGGCCGTGAGCGTCGCATTCTCGGGCGCCGAACCCGTCGGCCTCGTGATGGCCGCCGTCGTCGGGACGCTCACCACCGCCTCGCTCGCCACCACCGTCTGGGGTGGCCGCAAGGGCCAGGTGTTCCCCGGGCTCATCGGCTTGCTGCTCGCGCTGCTTATCGCACCCGCGCTGCCGCACTCCGCGTTCGATAGCTTCTTCGATTTCACCCCGTCGATCTTCGGGCTCGTCGGCGGCCTCACGGCCCTCGTCGCGGCCGTCGCCGAACTCACGAAGCGGCCCGAACCGCGCGCCAGCCTTCAGAACCTGCTGTCCGTCGGTGGCGGCGTCGCCGTCGCCGGACTCGTCACGGTCAGCGCCGTGTCCGGCGTGGTTACGCTCACTGGCAAGTCCACCCTCACCGACGCCGAACGCGCCGGCTCCACCGCCGTCACCATGAAGGACTTCAAGTTCGGCCCGGAGACCATCACCGCCACCCAGGGCGAGGAAGTGAAATTCGCCGTCAAGAACAGCGACCCGGTCATCCACGACCTCAAGATCAAGGAGCTCGACCTCAAGGTCGTCGTGAAGCCGGGCTCCGAAAAGCTCCTGCGCTTCACCGCCCCCCAGGCCGGCGAATACACCATCCAGTGCACGCTCCACGGCGGCATGGATGGCAAGCTCGTGATTACGCAGTAATCCGTTTCCGAACGACTGGCATCACCGAAAGGCCCCTCGAACGAGGGGCCTCTTCGTGCCCTCACGGGATGCGCACATCCGCCACCGCGTCGTATTCGGGCAGATACGGCTTCACGTCCAACACCGGCGTCCCATCGATCGCGTCCAGGCCGCGCACCCGTAGCGTCGCGCCCTCACGACCCACGACCCGCACCGCGGAGACACCGAGGTGGTTCGGCCGCAGCTGGCTGCGCGTCGCCAGGATGCCGTATTCGCGTCCACTCGCCAGCGTGAGTGTCTCTGGTTTCTCCGGCGCGCCGGCGGCCACATCCATATAGAACACTACCAGCACGTGGCTGTACGCCTCGATGCCCTGCAATTGCCCCGAGCACTCCGGCAGAAACTCGATCGCGCTCTCCACGCCCTCCCAGCCGTGCGGTTTCGGCCTCACCACCTCATTCCGCACGAACCCGATGGCGCGCAGCACCACCTCTGTCGGCGCTTCAGGCCGTTGCCACTTCTCCCGCCGCCAGAACGCCAGCTTCACGCGTTCGCCTGCCCGCCCTGGCGCATCTGCCGGAACACCTCAGGGTCAATACCGAACGCCGAGATCAGGCGGTCACCGAACTCGTTGATGCTTCGCCCGGCCGTCAGTCCGCCGTCCACGGTGATCGCCTGGCCGGTCACGTAGTTCGCCTCCTCGCTCGCGAGCCACAACGCCGTGTTCGCGATGTCCTGGGGCATGCCGGAGCGTCCCATCGGCGCCCACGAAGCCAGCGCGTCGTCGATCTTTGGCAGCATCGCGTCGGCCGCAGCCCCCTGCAGCCCGAACCCGCTGGTGAAGATGTTGGTCACAATCACGCCCGGGCAAATGGCGTTCACCCGGATGCCGAACTCCGCCAGTTCCACCGCCAGGCAACGGCTGAAGTGCGCGACCGCCGCCTTGCACGTGCTGTAGATCACCGGACCGAAGCCCGCCTGCAACCCGGCCACGCTCGCCGTGTTGATGATTACACCGCGCCCCGCCGGCTTCATTGCCTTCGCCGCGTGCTTGGCGCCCATCACCACCCCGTCGAGCAGCACGCCGACCGTCTGGTGATAGGCGTCGATATCCAGCTCGTCGATTGGGCCGCTCACGCCTCCCATGCCGGCGTTGTTAAACATCACGTCCAGCCTCCCCCAGCGGCTCATCGCCAGGTCCACCGACTCCGCGATCTGCGCTTCCTGGGAAACGTCAGTCTTGCAGAACGCGGTGTTCGGCCCGAGTTCGTCAGCCAGCTGTTCGCCGCGCTCTTGCTGCAAATCGGCGATCACGACGCGTGCGCCTTCTCCTACGAACTTCCGCACCGTTCCCTCACCGATACCGCTCGCCCCGCCCGTGATAATCGCTACCTGCTCGTCCAGCCGTCCCATCGTCATGCTCCGTTATTTCGCTTTGCGCCCGAAGTCTACGCGGCCCTCGCGTTAAGACACTCGAACCGCGGGGGTTACGCGCAATTGACGCGATTCTTGCCATCCGGCGACGATGAGGCACGATGGCGCGAGAGGCGGAAACCCCACCGCGAAACCCACGAAACCCCTGGCTCCCGGCCTTCGTCGTCGCGATAGGCGTCTTCGCCGGTAGCCTCGCGGCACTTGCATGGGTCCTCTTCGATGTCATCTCCGATGGGGAAACACAGGCAGCAAACGAAACACCGGGCATCGAAACGCCGACCGGCGAGCCCGCCGAAACGCCCACCATCGATGGCCGCGT
>CALFYR010000514.1 GCA_937954195.1 uncultured Dehalococcoidia bacterium | reverse complement strand
TCGGACCCGACGCGGTTGCGGATTTTGCGGACCTTGCTGAATGGCGGCGAGGCGACGGTGTCGCAGATAGTGGCCGCCACCGGTGCGACGCAGGCGAACGTGAGCAAGCACCTGCGGATGCTCGCCGATGCGCGGATTGTGAAGCGTCGGGCAGAGGGGACATCGGCGTATTACCGGGTGATTGACCCAACCGTTCCCGAACTCTGCGACATTGTCTGCGGGGGGATACGGGAGCGGGTGTTGCGGGACGCGGCGCTGGTCGCAGGGATCTAGGACAGGAGGAACCCCATGAATATCCAACAGTTTGTGGCTGAGTCGCTGGGAGATTCCTCCTACCTGCTGGTGAGCGACGGCGAAGCGGCGGTGATCGACCCGCAGCGGGACGTGCGGCCGTTCTTGAAGGCGGCGGCCGGGTTCGGCGCGGCCATCAAGTACGTCGTCGAAACGCATGTCCACAACGACTATGTCTCGGGCGGCCGCGAGCTGGCGGCGCTTGGTGCGGAGGTGGTGGTGCCGGCCGGGAGCCGGATTGCGTTTCCCCACCGGGAGCTGGGCGAAGGCGCGCCGCTCGAGGTTGGTTCGAGCAAGCTGTTGGCGGTGAAGTCGCCGGGGCACACCTACGAGCACACCGCGTACCTGGCGGCGCAGGCTGACGGGCTGATCCAGGCTGCGTTCACAGGTGGTTCGCTGCTGATGGCGGCAGCGGGCCGGACCGACCTGCTGGGCCCCGACCACACGGAAGAGCTGACGCGCCTGCAGTGGGAATCGGCGCACCGGCTGATGCAGCTGGTGCCGGCCGAGGCCGACGTTCTGCCCACCCATGGCGCGGGTTCGTTCTGCAGTTCGAGCGGGACGGGCGTCGGACGTTCGGGGCCGATGACGGTGGAGATGAAACGAAACCCGGCGCTGGCGGCGGCGACCTACGAGTTGTTCCGCGAGTCGCAGCTGGCGAGTGCCGCGCCGATCCCGGCGTATTACCGGTACATGGCGCCCATCAACCGGCAGGGCCCGAAGGTGTATGGGTTGCCGCCTTCGCCACAGCCGCTGACGGCGGGGGCGTTCACGGAGTTGCCGGAGGAGGTCGTGCGCATCGATGTGCGGCGGCGGCAGGATTTCGCGGCTGGGCACCTGCCCGGGACGCTCGAAATCGAAGAGAGCAACACGATGCTGGCCTACCTGAGCTGGCTGACTGAGTTCAACGCGCCCATCGCGCTGGTGGCGTACAACCAGCTGCAGGCCGACCGCGTGACGACCGACCTGTTCCGCATCGGGTATGAACGGGTGGTTGGCTGGGTGGATATGACCGCGGCCGAGCGCCTGGACGAGATGCCGACCGTGAACGCGGAGGAAGCTGCCGCGGTGCTCAAGCGAGGCAAGCACGGGGTGCTGGATGTGCGGTACTCGAACGAGCACGCCGAGGAGCCGTTGGCGGGAGCGATTGAGCTGCCGTTCGACCAGCTGACGAAGCGCGCCGGCGACCTGCCCGAGGGTCCGCTGGTGGTGGTGTGCGCCAGCGGGCAGCGTTCGACGATGGCGGCGAGCTACCTGCGGGGTCGTGGTATCAGCGCGGTGCCACTCATTGAGGGTGGCGCGGCCGAGGTTCGGAAGGCGCTTTCGGTCACATAGTTCGAGAACCGGCGCTGGTATGCTCAAACCACCATTGGGCGGAGGGGCGTTGTGGGAACCGGGCAGCTCATCGCGATCGTCGCGGGACTTGTGTTGGCGGTCGCAGCGTTCGCGGCGTTGCTTGCCGGCGGGTTGACCACGACGACGGTTGAGACCGACACCGGGGGCGTCGTACTGGAGCTGCCGCCGGCCGACGGTTCGTACGGGATCGTTGTTGCCACGTACCAGACCCAGGGCGGGCTGGGGTTCCTCGGGTTCGATTTGCAGAAGGCGAAGTGGGCGGCGCAAGTGACGTTTTCACCGCCGGAGGGGTGCGTCATCCCGGAAGATGGCGTTCTCGTCGCGGAGGGTCCGTGCGCGGGTATCCCGGAGGGGCGCTGGTCCGCCGCGGGGAGCGCCCCAGACGGAACGCGGATCTGGAACGTCGAGTTCGAGGTTTCGAAGGCGTGCCACGAGGCGCTGGAGCTCGGCGAGCACTGGCCGACGACGAAGCAGGCGTGCCGGTAATCCCCGAACCTCTGACTCTGCGGTAGGCTATCGCTCGGATGGAGACGTTTTCGTACCGGCTGCCGGCAACGCTCACGGTGAGTGAGCGGATCGCGTTTTCGGCACGGCAGCCGTTCGAACGGGAGGCGCTGGCGTTGCTTGCCCTGTTGGCCGATGCCCAGCCGCTGGAACTCACCGCGTGCGCGCAGCGGGAAATAGAACCGGGGACGTGGGACTGGCACATCGTCCGGACGTGGGGCGACCACCGCTACGGCCTGGTGATGACCTCGCGGCCAATCGAGAGTGGGCAGGGCGTACACGGGGAGGATTCGAGTTACGAGTTCCGGGGGCTTCCGGGCGGGCTTTCGGCGAGCGGCCAGAGCAACCTGGACATGAGGCTCGGCGGGAGCATGACGGTGAACGTGTCCGGGTGTGATTCCTGGCTGGCGACGACGATCCGGGCACGGTTCGGGGCCATATCGCGGCAGGCCGAAAAAGGACCGCCGGATGACCGTCTCCTGGAGCCGCCGAAGCGCTAACGGCCCCACTTTCAACTGTCCGTCAAAATGGTAGAGTTCGCGGCACACACCAAGCCAGACAGGGACAGCTGACTATGAAATTCACGTACGACCCGGATGTCGAAGCTTTCCGCGGGGAAGTCCGCAAGTTCATCGCCGATAACCTGCCGCCGGAGGAGCTTCGGCTGAAGCGGGGCTACGAGGGCGGCTTCAAGACGAACCAGGAAGAGTATGACTACACGATGGGCTTCCAGAAGAAGCTCAGCGAGAAGGGCTGGCTGGCGATGGCCTGGCCCAAGGAATACGGCGGCGGCGGGGCGAGCCACATGCGCCAACTCGTGTACAACGAAGAGATGGCCTACCACGGCGCGCCCTCGGGCAACATGGGCATCGCGTGGGTTGGGCCTTCGCTCATGCTCTACGGGACCGACGAGCAGAAGTCGCGGTTCATCCCCCGGATTACCGGGGCCGATGACTGGTGGTGCACGCTGTATTCGGAGCCGGGCGCGGGTTCGGACCTGGCAGCGCTGCAGACCCGCGCCGTCCGCGACGGCGATGACTACATCATCAACGGTCAGAAGATCTGGACCTCGGGCGGGCACCTGGCCGACTGGGGCTGGATCGCGGCGCGGACGGACCCGGATGCGCCGAAGCACAAGGGCATCACGATGTTCATGCTCGACATGAAGAGCCCGGGCGTGACGGTGCGGCCGCTCATCAACATCGCCGACCGGCACGGGTTCAACGAGGTGTTCTTCGAAGACGTGCGCGTACCGGCGAAGCAGGTGGTGGGCGAAGTGAACCGCGGCTGGTACCACATGGCGGTGGCGCTCGACTTCGAACGTTCGGGCATCCAGGCGTATGCCGGCGGCCGGAAGACGGTCGAGCGGCTGGTGGCGACGGCGAAGGCGCACCCGGAACTGGTGGAGCGCCGGCCGAGCGTCCGCTACGAACTCGCGGATCGGTCGCTGGAAATCAATGTTGGGACGTTCCTTGCGTACCGGGTTGCGACGATGCAGGCGAAGGGCCTGGTGCCGAACCACGAAGCTTCGGCTTCGAAGCTGTTTGGAAGCGAGATGGGCCAGCGGATCAGCCTGACGGGCATGCACCTGCTGGGGACGCACGGCCAGCTTCGCGATGGCACGCCGCACCAGGTGTTCGACCAGGCCACGGGCTACCTGCAATCGGTCAGCGGGACAATTGCGGCGGGGACCAGCGAGATCCAGCGCGGGATTATCGCGACGCGCGGGTTGGGGTTGCCGCGCGGCTAGTTTCGCGACACGAGTTTGGATTCCTGGGGCCCGCGGCATTTGCCGCGGGCTTCTTAGTTTGCCAGGAGAGCTTTGGCGTTTTCGAGCGCCTTGCCCATGTTCGCCATGTAGCGCTGGAAGTGGGGAATGGCCTGGGGGCATTCCTGCGGCATGGTGAGGAACTGCGCCTGGTAGATATCGAGGCGGCAGTTCGACATCCACGCACCGAGTTCGGGGCGCTGTGCCCAGGTCATGCGGGTCTTGAGCTCCGTCCGCATCACCTCGACGTAGTCGCGTGGGACATCGGGGATGGCCTGGGGCGGGCAAAGCGCGTTCTTCTCGGTTTCATCGGCCCCTATGGCTTCGACGTGACCGATCATTGCCGCGCTGAAGGTGGGCTGGCAGAAGCGTACGAACTGCAGAGTGATGCAGTCGCCTTCGAATATCGGCTTGCTGGCAGGCGCGGGATGCCCCTCGCTGAGCAATCGACGTGGAGGATATCCGGGCCGGTGGGGATCGTGCCCTGATCGAGCACGATGGTGTCCGGCCCGATGCGCTGGACGTGACCCATCCGGACGATGTTCCGGATGCGGCGCAGGCGTTCAAGCTCGGACTGGCTCACGGTCGCGCAGTGGTAGCCGCGCGGCATGACCGTGGGGTCGATCCGGAAGAGATTGCCGCGGCTTTCCAGGTCGAGGAAGAGCTCATCGAGGGTTGCCGCGGTGGCGAGGGCCTCGGCCTGATCGGCGATGCTCTTCACGGCGAGTTCGAAGAACTCGCTGCCGGGCTGGAAACCATCGCGGTTGAGCAACCAGAAGTCGCGCGGCATCACCCAGCGGATGCTCTCGGG
>CALFYR010000513.1 GCA_937954195.1 uncultured Dehalococcoidia bacterium | reverse complement strand
AACAGCAGCGCGATAGCGGCCGCGAGCAGCCTGCCGTAGGAGTCCTTTCCTTCTCGCGCGACACTGAGCCCCGCGAACAGTAGGACGACATAAAGCGCGACAATGCCGAAGGCTCCGGCGAGCCCGAGTTCCTCCGCGATCGCGCTGAAGATGTAGTCGGTGGGGGCGGCCGGGATGGCATCCGGCTGTCCGAGGCCAATTCCCTCGCCAGTGATTCCCCCGGCCTGGATCGCATACGTCCCCTGCAACGCCTGGTAGCCCGTCACGGCGGGATCAGCCTCCGGGTTGAGCCATGCGTCGATGCGAGTCTGTGCGTGGTCGAATGCCAGGTAGCCGATGAAGCCGGTGACGGCCAGGAGCAGGATGCCTCCAACGACGAATCTCAAGCGACCGGTCGCGACATAAAGCAGCGCGACGGCGAGCAGCAAAAGCAGGGCGATGGACCCCAGGTCCCGCAGGAGGGCGAGGGCGGCAATGGCTCCCAGCACAACGCCGAGGAGCGGGACGAGGTACGCGGCCCCGGAATACGTCCGCCCGCCAATCCGAAGCGTCGGCGACGCGAGAATACTGGCTGAATCGGTGAGGTAGCCCGCGAGGAAAAGGATGACGAAGACCTTGATGAGCTCGGTGGTTTGAATCGTTTGCCCGGCGACGGTAACCCACAGACGGGCTCCGTTAATGGTTGTGCCGAAGATCCCCGTGAAGAAGAGGATGGCGAGGGCCACCGCGCCTGCGGTGAACGTGTAGCGTTTAAGCAGGGTGTAACGCGTACCCGCGGCGAGCCCGGCCGCAAACGCTATCGCTCCAATCGTCATCCACGTGGCCTGGTCCTGCGCGACAGACGGGTCGAGCCGGAGCACAAACACCATCCCAATCGCGGACAGGAAGGCCGCCACCGTTACGATCTCCGGACGGGCCCGCGGCGCGAGGACTCGGCAGGCCGCATGGGCAAGCAGCCCCGAAACCGCGAATTGGGTTAGGATGCGAGCGGTAGTGGTGGGGAGCGCGGCATCCGCGGCCCGAAGCGACCACCAGCCGAGCGCAAGCGCCGCGCCAGCCACCGCAAGCAGGAGCAGCTCTACGTTCCGTTCGCGCCGTACCGCAAACTCTCGAAGGCTCATGCCGCTGTGAATGCTGCAGATGTCATAGACGGACGATACCGTCTTGAGCGGTTGCTCGGAACCGGCGGCATGGCCGAGGTGTGGCTCGCTGAGGACGAGCGCCTTGGGCGATGGGTCGCCGTGAAGATGCTGCACTCGTCGTATCAGCTCGGCACGGATGACGACGCGGTGGCCGCGTTCGAACGTGAAGCGCGCGTGATCGCCCGGCTCCAACACCCCAACATCGTTGCTGTCTACGACGCGGGTTCGTGGGAAGGGCGTCGCTACATCATCACGGAGTACGTCCACGGTTACTCCCTTCGGCAAATACTTGAAACCCAGGGCCGCCTGACCGAAGCGGAGACAATCCGGTACGGGGCTCAAGTGGCAGCCGCGCTGCAATACGCGCATGAGCAGGGTGTCTACCACTGCGACATCAAGCCCGAGAACATCCTCATCAACGAAACGGGTGTCGCGAAGGTCGCCGATTTCGGCGTTGCAGAGACAGTCACGCGGACGATGGCGCCCGGCCAGGCGCGCGACCTCCTTGTCACCATCGCGTACCTGGCGCCAGAGGTGCTCCAGGGTGCGGAACCCGACGCGCGTGCGGATGTGTACTCCCTCGGGCTGACGCTCTACGAATTAGTCGCCGGCAGGTTGCCATTCTCGGGGACGAGTGCCGCCGCGCTCGCTGGACAACGGTTGGCCGCGCCTGCGCCACCCCTGCGGACGTTCGCACGGGGGGCCTCGGCCGAAATCGAAGGCGTGGTGGCGCGCGCAATCGCTATTTCTCCCGAGGACCGCTATCCCACGGCTGGGGCGGTCGCAACGGCCCTCCGGCGCGTCCCCG
>CALFYR010000512.1 GCA_937954195.1 uncultured Dehalococcoidia bacterium | reverse complement strand
ATCTTCCTCGTCGTCGATCCGAACCAAACCGAAGCCGAAGCCACCTGCCGCCAGCTTGCGGCCTCCGCTCCTGGCGCCGAATGCATCATCGCCACCACCGGCGAAGCCGCCATCCTCGCCCTCACCGAACGCAGGCTCATCCCCTCGATGATCCTCGCCGAATTCACCCTCCCGGATATGAACGCCATCGAATTCCTCGGCCTCATCAGGCAGGAGCGCTGGCTCAGCGGCGTGGCCGTCGGCATCCTCAGCAACGCGGCCAGCGACCGCGAAATCGTCTCCTGCTACCGCCTGGGCCTGAAAGCCTTCCTTGGCAAGCCCGCCCGCCTCATGGAACTCCGCGAAACCGTCCGCGATTTCGCCCGCGATGCCCAGGTCCTCAGCGCCGCCGCCATCGTTGAACGCAACGACGACCTTCCCCACTCCGCCGCCGCCTGAAGCCGCCCGGCTTCGACCGTGCCGCCCGCACGCGGCATGATTGAACCCCATGCCCACCACAGCCCCACCGGTTCGCGGAGCATCCGCATGAGCCGCCCCCTCGACGACGTCAAGATCCTCGACCTCACCTGGGTCCTTGCCGGCCCCTTCGCCTCCATGATCCTGTGCGACCTCGGCGCCGAAGTCATCAAGGTCGAACGCCCACCGAACGGCGACATCTCCCGCACTACCGGCCCCTACCAGAACGGCTGGAGCGGCTACTTCTTCTCCATCAACCGTGGCAAGAAGAGCGTCGCCATCGACCTCCAGAAGCCTGAAGGCCGCGAACTCTTCCTCAGCATGGCCGAAAAGGTCGACGTCGTCGTCGAGAACTTCACGCCCGGCACTCTTGACCGCCTCGGCATAGGCTGGGAACAGCTCTCCGAACGCAATCCGCGGCTCATCCTTGCCAGCATCAGCGGCTTCGGCCAGTCCGGTCCGTATAGCAGCCGCCCCGCGCTCGACATCGTTGTCCAGGCCATGGGTGGCGTTATGTCCATCACTGGCGAACCCGGCGGCGGCCCCGTCCGACCCGGCGCATCCTACGGCGACCTCGTGGCCGGCATGTTCGCCGCCATCGGCGTCCTCACGGCCCTCCACGAACGGGCAAAGAGCGGCCATGGCCAGGCCGTTGATATCAGCATGCTCGATTGCCAGGTCACCATGATGGAGAACGCCATCGTCCGCTACTTCGTCACCGGCGAAGTCCCCGGTCCCATCGGCACCCGCCACCCCAGCGCCACCCCGTTCCAGGCCTTCCCTACCGCCGATGGCCACATCGTCATCGCGCTCGGCTTCGGCGTCGAAAACCAGTGGGGCCTCTTGTGCGCCATGCTCAACACCCCCGAACTCATTGACGACGAACGCTTCGACACCGGCCCGCGCCGCACGAAGAACCACAGCCTGCTGGAGCCGCTGCTCTCCGCCGCCTTCATGCAGCGCACAACCCAGGAGTGGCTCGATGACTTCCTTGCCGCCGGCATACCCTGCGGCCCGGTCAACAAAGTACCCCAGCTCGTCGAAGACGAGCAGGTCCGCTTCCGAGAAATGGTGCAGGAAGTCACCCATCCGGTTGCCGGCACCATCCCCATCGCCAACA
>CALFYR010000511.1 GCA_937954195.1 uncultured Dehalococcoidia bacterium | reverse complement strand
ACGCTCAACGCACTCACCGGCGGCACTCCCGCCACGGTGACCGTCAACCAGGACACCAACAGCGCGTCGAACGCGATCAAAGGCTTCGTGGCCGATTTCAACGCGGTCTTCGAAGCGATCGATGCCGCCACGAAGGCCGATGGCTCGGCCCAGAACAACACCTCCGGCCCCTTGAGCGGCGATTCGAGCCTGCGGCAGCTGAAATCGGACCTGCGGTCCATCATCACCAGCCAGGCGATCAACATCGAAGGCTCGATGAAGACGCTGAACGAGATAGGCATCTCCTTCGGGGCCGTCGGTTCGGCGCTCGGTTCCACGAATACGCTGAAGTTCGACGAGGCGAAGTTCAAAGACGCCATCTCGAAGGACGCTGCCGGTGTGCAGAACCTGCTGAGCGCGTTCGAACTCACGCCGACGCTGCAACCCGGCGGCACGGGGTCGATCAGCGGCATGACCGGGACGTACGCCGGCAACCAGCCCGGCCGCTACGAAATCAGCGACGACGGGTTCGGCAACCTGCAGTCGATCTTCACGCCCGCGAACGGCGGCCCGGCCGTTACCAGCAACGCCACCGTGGTGGCCGGCGGCACAAATACCACGCTCATCCCGGGCATGACGTTGACCATCGGCGCCATGCTGCAGACCGGCACCCACACGGTCACCGTCGGCGCGAGCACGCAAAGCGTGATGCACCGGCTGAAGCAGTTCGCGGAGATCCAGGCGGGCGCCGGGGGCGTGCTTCAGAAGCGCCAGGACACCTACGACAAAGTCACGAGCGACATCGCGGACCGGATCCTCAGCCTGGAGGACCGGATCGATAAGGAGATGGAGTTCATGCGGAAGAAGTTCGCGGCGATGGAACAGGCCCAGGCGCAGGCCCAGGGCATCCTTTCGTCGCTGACGCAGATGATGAACCAGATGAACGCGAACGCTTCGGCTTCGAAGCGGTAGGTGAGGCGAATCGTTCGGGGAATTCCCTGACGTTCCATCCCGGCTTCGCTGCCGACAATACCGGTGAGGGCCTTCCCTCCGAGGAGCATTCGGAAGAATGAGCAACAATCCCTACGCAGCCTACCGTTCGGTGGAAGCCACGACGGCCGACCCGATTACCCTCACCACGATGTTGTACGAGGGGGCCATCAAGGCACTGCGAAAGTCTCGACTGCACTGGGAGAACAACAACCGCCAGGGCTTCAACGACGAATCGAACCGGGCGTACCTCATCATCGGTGAACTGCTCGCCACGCTGGATATGAACCAGGGCGAAATTAGCGAAGGGCTGGCCAGCCTGTACGTGTATTGCATGAAGCTCATCACCGAGTCCTCGCTCGGCGACCTCACCAAGCTCCAGGAAGTTGAACAGCACATCGCGAAGATCTGCGACGCCTGGAAGGTTGCGACGGCCAGCCTGCGCGCGCAGGGCCAGGGCGCGAACCTTCGCGCCGGGGCGGCAGCCTAGTGGCAGACCAGCGCCTCGAAGCCGCGCTCGCCATTGCGCGCGAACGCTACACGGCCATCGCCACCGGCGATGACGATGGCTTCGAGGGCCTGAGCGAATCCCATGCGGCGGCTTGCGAGGCGCTTGTCGCCATCGCCGAAAGCACCGACCCGGCCGATATCCAGGCGCTCAACGAGCTCATCGCGCTGGAGACACAGACCCTTTCCGAGATCAGCCGCGTGGTCGGCGAAACCGGGGCACGCATCGGCGTGTTGCGGCGCGGCAGCCAGACAACAGCCGCGTATCGCAACGCTCCCTGACGTCAATTGTCACCGCAGCGTAAAACCTTGCTCTCAGACTCGATTTGTCACCGTTTGGCCATCCGCGAGCGCCTGATCGAGCACCCCCAACCAATCAAGATCCTTGGCGAAGTGCCGACACTCAGGGAGTGAATTTGAAGGTGTGCCCGACCCATGGCTAAGCCGCTTGCGAAGCGCTTCTCGAGTTCGAACCTTGCCGCCGCCGGAATGGTGGTAGCGGCCGGGGCGATCGCGTGGTTCGGCATGAGCGGCCAGGCCGAACAGCTGCCCTACGTCGGCGATGGGGAAACGGTGACGCTGCCGGCCGAAACACCTGCAGTTGAGCAACCGCAGGTGTTCGCATCGGTTTCCACCGGCGGGCTGCCCACGCGCATCGTGGTGCCTTCGGCCGATGTGGATGCGCCGGTGGCGGAAGTCGGCGTCATCGTTCGGGATGGGGCGGCAACGTGGGAGACGGCATGGCACGCGGCCGGGCACCACATGGATTCAGCGCTTCCGGGCCAGCCCGGCAATATGGTCATCTCCGGACATGTCTCCGTGGCCAGCCGGGACAACCTGGCCGTGTTCAAACACCTGGACCGCGTCGCCGAAGGCGACACCGTCGAGGTCTATTCCGGAGCGGACCTGTACCGCTACACCGTGACCCGGGTGATGGTCGTCTCGCCGGACGCGGTGAACCTGTTGAAATCGAACGCGGGTTCAACGGTCACGTTGATTACCTGCACCAAAGACCTGAAAGAGCGGCTTGTGGTGATCGGCACGCTCAGCGAGGTTGTGGCGGCCACCGCCGACGCCTAGCATGGGAGGAGGATGGACAAGATGTCTGGAGTAAGGAAGACGGGAGGCGCCGGCGGGCCGGCAGCCATCTACGGGTTCCCCAAGAGCAAGGAGCAGGCGGAGAGCAGCGGGAAGACCGGCCGCGGCGATAGCACCGGCATCACCGGCGCTGCACGCGAACTCGGCCGTACCCTCCAGGCCGTGGAGGCGGTGGATGAGGTGCGCGCCGAACGGGTCGCGGCCCTGCGCGCGCAAATCGCCAATGGCACGTACAACCCGGACCCGCGCGAAGTCGCGAAGAAGCTCCTGGAACGCGGCTTCTAATTCAGTTCGACTCAGGTGAACGCCCATCGGCACGCCGGGTTTCGATCCGGTAACGATGGGCTTTCTAGCCCCGGTTCCACGGGAACACCCTTATTACCCGCGCCCCGCCGGTTGCCTAATCTGAATTCATGGCGGAAGGACGTGGGGAGGGGAGAGCTATGACCCCGGTCGAACCGTACGAGTGGTTTCGGAGAACGAAATGCCTACCGTGTTAGCAATCGCACCGGGAATGCCGCCCGCGCTGAACGGCCGCTCGTTGCTGGGTGATCAGTTCATCATCGAAGTGGCCGCCGACCCGGCCCCGCACATCGATGCGGCAGCGAACCGCGTGTTCGACCTGCTCGTGCTTTCGGGCATGGACGTTGATGAGCAGAACGAAGTGGTTGCGGCCTTCCACGAATTCCGGCGCTGGCGGCTTGTGCCCGTGCTCTACCTGCTGGACCCGGCGACACCGGGGCTGGCTATCCCCGGTGCCTACCGCCCTGAGATGGACGGCCTGATGCGAGGCACCCTGGAGACACACGACGTTCAGCGGCGCATCGTCGCGATGGCCCGCGAGGGCGTGAGCGAAGCAGATATGGTGGTGGCCGGCCCTTACGAGCTGGACCCCGTCCGCGCGAAGCTGCGCCTGCCAAACCTGGAAATTGACCTGACGGAGCGCGAAGCCGAGATCCTCGCCATCCTGCTCCAACAGCCGAACCGCACGGTTGCGGCAAGCGAGATCATCGAGCGCGGCTGGGGCACGGAGGCGGATTCGCGTTACCTGCAGATCCTTCGCCGCCATGTCTCAAACATCCGCCGCAAGCTCGAGAAGACGTCCGCATCACGGTCCGTGCGTACTGTGCGCGGTTCGGGCTACCGGTTCGACGTGAAGATCGCCAGCTAGCTAGCGGCCCTGGAACGTCGGATCGGCCCGGTCGATCCACGTATCGGCGAAGCGGTGCTGGTAGCCGTCGGCGGTATCGAGCGGGAAGGCCTTTACGTACGGCCACGAAAGCGTCACCACGCGCTCGCTCACAAGGTTGACGCCAGCATTCACGGCCAGGAGCCGGCGCTGGATTTCGTGGCCGAGCGCGCGCCGGTTCGCCTCATCGAATTCGACCCGCTGTTGCTCGATCAGGCCATCGAGTTCCGTATCGCGCAGGGGGAAGGTGTTCTTCGTGCCGCTGCTGTGGAAGTACGGGTACACCCAGTCATCCAGGTCGATCCAGCCGGTATCGGGCCCTGCCGCGAACGGCGCTTCGGCCGTGATCAGCAGGTTCACGAGCTGGGCCAGCGGCATCGGATAGACCTCCGTGGCGAGGCCAAGGTTCGCCTGGAGCTGGTCGCGGATTTCGCTGCCCAGGCCAATCGAGAATTCGGATGAGTCGAGGACGAACAGCGGCAGGCCGTTGTCGTATTCCGGGAGCTGCTTCTCCGAAAGGAATGCCTCGTAGAAGGCCTTCGCATCGGCGAGGTCCTGCTGGCGCCCGCCATCGCCGGGGCGGTACCCGGCGTATTGCGTCAGTTCGCTTTCCGGCAGCGTCCAGCGGGAAACGGGCCAGCTGATCCACGGGTTCACACCACCAGACCCGCCGAAGAACTTGTCGATCATCACCCGCTTGTCGATGGCGTAGGAGACGGCATTGCGGAAGCGCAGGTCATCGTACGGGTGGTTGCGCAGCGAGAAGCGCATGCCGAAGAACAGCGAGTGCCCAATCGTCTGTTCGACGAGTTGCGGCAGCGCCCGCTTGAGCCGGTCGGCAAGGGCGCGGCCGACCGTTGCCGCGTCGATCTCCTTGGTGCGCATGCCGGCTTCGACCTCGCCCGTGTTCGCGGGCTGGATGAGCGAAAGGCCATCAAGATAGGGGCGGTTGGGGTCGTACCAGGCCTCGTTCCGGCGCACGCTGGCGAA
>CALFYR010000510.1 GCA_937954195.1 uncultured Dehalococcoidia bacterium | reverse complement strand
GGCTCGTCCCGGCTGTTGAGCACGATCTCCAGCTTGCCCGGGACGGGCGGCGGCACACCTTCCGCTTCGTACTCCCACAGGAGCCCTGCCGTCGCCGCCTTCGTCCCGTCCAGCACCAGCGCGGCGAGCGAGTCCGCCAGTTCGGCGCTATCCCCGAACTGCCACGCGTCCTGCGGCTCCTCCGGGAGCGCGGGTAACTCGTCCCGCATCGCCTCCCGGAAGGCCCGCCAGTACCGTTCAACGGCCTCGCTCGCCACGCGGCCTATTCGCCCTTGTAGTTCGCGTCGCGCGATTGCCGGAACGCTTCCCAGCCCTGTTCGCGCAGCACTTTGAGGTGCGGGTCTGGCTCCGCCGCTTCCGTCCCCAGCCGTTCGGCCAGCGCCTTATCGGCCCGGTAGTCCAGCGCCTGCTGGAACCCGGCAAGCTCGTACACCCGGTTCACGAGCAGCTTGTTCTGCCGCACGGTCCGCTGCGGCAGCGCCGCCAGCTTCTTCGCCATCTCTTCGGCGGTCTCCATCAGCTTGTCGCCGGGCACCACCTTGTTCACGAAGCCCAGCCGAAGCGCGTCCTCCGCCGAAATCCGCTCGCCCAGCATCAGCGTCTCCTTCGCCTGCTTCAGCCCCGTCAGGAACGGCGCGATCAGGATTGGCGGCCCGAACCCGTGCCGGATCTGCAGTTCGCCAAACACCGCATCGTCCGCAGCGATGGTCATGTCGCAGGTGCCGGCCAGCTCGAACCCCTGGCCCACGGCGTACCCGCGCACGGCCGCGATCACCGGCTTCGGCATGTTCCAGATGCGCATATTGATCTGCATGCCGCCGGGCGACGGCTCGTTATCCGGCGGCGGCGTCGATTGAAGGTCGCCACCGGAGGAAAACGCGCGGCCGGCGCCGGTCAGCACGATTGCCTTCACGTCGTCGTCCGCTTCCGCCTGGTCCAGCGCCCACCACAGGCGCCGCTGGATCGACCAGTTCAGGGCATTGAGGACAACCGGCCGGTTCAGCGTGATGACCGCGTAGCCATCGCGCTTCTCGTACAGCACGTCGTCCAACGATGGAGGGGGAATCTCGATTTGTTGCGGATTGGTCATGCTGTGAACGCTACCCGCCCCGGCGGGAACAAACCACGCTGATAGACCCGTGATAGACCCGCGATGGACCTATCGCGGCTCGAAACTCCGATGCTCTGGCACAGGTTCAACACAGGAGTTGAGACATGTTCCAGGCAAGCACTTCCCGCACATTCGCCCTCGCCCTCATCGGCGTCCTCGCCCTCTTCGCCGTGGCCTGCGGCATGGAAACACCCGCAACCGGCGGCATCCTCGCCACCAACACCCCTCCCACCGTACAGACCCCCGGCACCACCCCGGAACCCACGCCCGAAGGCCCCGGCTACAGCACCGACCCGGCCGTCAACGACCTCTTCGCCTCCATGCGCGAATGGAACCCGGCAGTCGAAACCGCCACCGATACCCGCGAACTTCGCGCCGGCGCCTTCCGCCAGGGCAACTACAACTACCAGTGCACCGTCGAAGGCGGCGAACTCACCCGCCGCTTCGATGAATTCCCCGCCGCCGCCTTCCAGGGCACCCTCGTCCCCGGCCTCTTCATCGATGGCGATGCCCTCCTCAGCGGCAAAGTCGCTCCCCTCCCGCTCGACCGCGCTCCCATGGAGCTCGTCATCAGCCTCGCCAGCGAAAACCCGGTCGTCTCGGTGGCCAACCCGACCACCGCCACCCTCCAGCAGGCCATCTCCGCCCTCCAGCGCGATGCGGATGCCCGCGTCTCCGGCATCGACGTTGTCCCGGCCGATATCGACTACGTCCGCAAGGAAGCCTATTCGTTCGAACAGACCGCCCTCGACCTCGGCTTCTCGCTCCGCTACGAAGGCCCCCTCCTCCAGGCCGGCCTCGATAGCTCCTTCAGCTCGAAGGATTCCTTCGAACAGCACACCATCCTCGTCCGCATGGTCCAGCCCATGTACACCATCTCCTTCGTCGATGACACCATCTTCGAACCCCGCCAGCTGCTCGGCGCCAACGTCACCGCCGACCAGGTCAACGCCGCCATCGCCGCCGGCCGCCTCCAGGACGATCGGCCCGCCGTCTACATCAAGTCCGTCACCTATGGCCGCACCATGCTCTTCACCATGACCTCGAGCCAGGTCGACAAGACCAGCGACCTCCTCGTCGCCATGAACGCGGCCTACGGCTCCTGGAGCGGCGAAGGATCCATCAGCACCGAGCACAAGGAAATCCTCGCCAACACCGAAATTCGCATGATCGCCATCGGCGGCGACACCTCTTCCGCCGAAGCAGCCATCAAGTCCGCCAACCCGGGCGACTATTTCAACGGCGCCAACACCGCCAACGCGGCCCCCCTCAGCTTCCGCGTCGCCACCCTCGGCGGACAGCAGGCACACGTCGAAGACAGCATCACCTTCCAGCAGCAGGATTGCTCCCGCAGCCCGTACGTCGCCCCCAAGCCCACCTACGCCTTCCGATTCGTCGTCTCGCAGGTCGAAGGCTGGGCCAACATCGCCCTCGGCGACTCCGTGAAGGCCGAAACCGATGGCAATGGCTGGGACCAGGGCCGCACCGAGTACACCTTCAGCGGCAATAACGTCCCCGGCGGCAACCAGACCATCCGCGTGAACTTCGGCCGAGCCTTCTGTGTCGATTCCAAGGTGAACGTGAAGGTCTACATCAACGGCACCTTCGCCGACGAGAAGTTCTTCAATGGCTGCGCGGTGGCCGGCGCCTTCGAATGGACCATCAACAAGGACACCGGCAAGCTCTCCTACAAAGGCTAGCCCCAGCACGCACCACACAAAGGAGCCCCTTCGGCAACGGAGGGGCTCTTCCCGTGAATGTGCCGGTGCTAGAGAGATTCGAGCAGGAGCGCGTCGCCCTGGCCCGTTCCCGAACAGATGGCCGCCGCGCCCCACTTCCCGCCAAGCTCCTGCAACTGGTAGGCGAGCGTCAGCACCAGCCGCGCCCCGCTGGCGCCAATGGGGTGGCCCATCGCCACGGACCCGCCGTGGCGGTTGACCCGCCCGGTGTCCCACGCCAACTCCTGCCCGCAGATGAGCGGGACACAGGCGAACGCTTCGTTCACCTCAATCGCCGCCAGGTCTTCAACGTGCAGCGAGCTCTTGTTCAGCAGCTTCTTGATGGCGTGCGCCGACGCAACGGGGTACTCGCCCGGCTCCGTGGCGGATTCGGACCAGCCGGCGATGCGGGCCATCGGCTGTTTGCCCAGCCGCGCCACGCCGGCTTCGGAGGCGAGGATGGTCATCGCCGCGCCATCGGTGACGCCAGGCGCGTTTCCGGCGGTAATCGCCTTCGTGCCCCACACCGTCGGGATCCTGCCTAGCCGCTCAACCGTGGAATTCGGGTGAGGCCCCTCGTCCTTGGCCAGCGCCACATGGTTCGGGTCGCGCTTGTTGGGGACAGCCGTGAGTTCGCGTTCGAAGTAGCCGGACGCTTGCGCCGCGCCCCACCGCTTCTGGCTCATCACGCTCCACTCGTCCATCTCCTGCCGCGAAACCTCGCGGCGCGCCGACATCTCATCCGCCTGGTTCGCCATATGCACGTCATCGAACGCGCACCACAGTCCGTCGTGCACCATGCCATCGACCAGCGTCTTGTTGCCCATGCGGGCGCCCCAGCGGGTGTGCCGGTCGTAGTACGGCACGTTGGACATCGATTCCATGCCGCCCGCGATGACGATGTCCGCCTCGCCGTTGCGAATCATCCCGGCAGCGATCGAGACCGCCCGCATGCCGCTGCCGCACACCTTGTTGATGAGCGTGCTCGGCGTGTTTGCCGGCAGCCCGCCGCCGATGAGCGCCTGGCGGCTGGGGAGCTGGCCCGCACCCGCCTGCAGCACCTGCCCGATGACCACGTTCTCCACGGCGGTGGGGTCCACATTGTTCCGGGAGACCAGTTCGCGGATGAGAAGCGCGCCGAGTTCGGCCGCCGTGTGCTCTTTGAGCGCGCCGCCGAACTTGCCCCACGGCGTCCGCGTGGCGTCGATGATGTACGCGTCACTCACGCTGTCGAGCGTAGACGATGCGGGGGTGGTCGGCTACTTCAACGCGTAGACGTCATAGGTCACCACGCCGCCGGCACTCGACCCCGTGGCGACGGCCTGGATGTTGTTGAGCCACGCGTACCGTTCGTCGCCCGTTTCGAACATCGGCGCTGTCCGCAGCGAAAGCCCGTTCTCGCCGGGCACCCCAATCCCGAGGTAGGTCATCAGGATCTCCGCCCCATCCTCGGTGTGGAGCAGGATGCGCACATCCAGCTGAATGCTCCCATCTGCGCGCACCGTCACCCAGTCCCCACCGGAGTTATCGACGGTCCCCTTCAGCTTCGGGCCTTCGAAGGTACCGCCCGTGACAACGGCATTCACCCTCGTCCCACGCGGGCCGTTCAGGATGCGCTGACTATCGCCGCGAAGGTTCGCCTTCAACGTGAAAAGATGCTCGACCGGCAGAGAGGTGGCAGCCATGAACGTCCTCCGGGACAGGTTTCGCGGACTTTACACGCTTCGAATGCCCGTGAGGCAACGGGATTGCAGAGGAGGCGCCGTGTAGGCTGGCCCGATGGGTGCACTCTCAGACCTCGGCCTGCGGACCGAAGACGGCGGGATCCTGCTGATTTCAGCCCCTGATTCCGTGCTCGCCGAGGCCGGCGCGATGAAGCCCCGGCCCGCGTTCGTCAGCAACCTCCTCACCGCCCACCCGGCCTCCCGCATCGTTTGGTGGCCCGAACGCCAACACCTCGAACCAGGCACCATGCACCGCCTCGCCTGGATGGTCACCAACGCCCCCGGCGAAGCCTGGCTCGTCGTGGACCCGGCGGAAGAGGAATCGCCGCCGGCCGTGGAGGTCCGGGCGGCTCTTGCCGATACCGGCCTCGAGTTCATCGAAGAGACCGCCATCGGC
>CALFYR010000509.1 GCA_937954195.1 uncultured Dehalococcoidia bacterium | reverse complement strand
TTCGATACGACGAGAGTTGAACATAGAGGGCGAGCAGGAGTTCGAGGCGACGGCTGCGGAAGACGGTGAGGCTGTCATCCTGAGGCCAGTGGTGGTTGTGCCCCGCCGTTGGGTCTATTCGGAAGAGGATCTGGCGAGCATCGAACGGGGGCTGCGGGACTTGCGCGAGGGCCGCGAGCGCCGTGCTACCGAGGCGGACTTTCGGGCCCTGGCCGAAGTGGCGGACGATTGAATTTCGACTCGCTTACATTTAGCGACGAGTTCTTTCGAGCCTTCGCGGACCGCAGGTTCACGCCTTCGGATCGGGCGCGGGTACTCAAGTCGATGGGTCTACTCGACTCGAACGAGAAACATCCGTCGCTGCGTGTGCACCTGCTGACAGGCAACCTTGCTGGTATCTGGTCTGCTTCTGTTTCCGATAGCATCCGCATCCACTTCGTCCGTCTTCCCGACGGACGCAAGCGATGCATAAACGTGACAAAGCACTACGAGGATTGAGTCATGAACTTTCGCCTTACCGCCGAGCAGGCCGCATTCCAGGATGAGGTGACGTCGTTCATCGAGAAGGGGTTGCCGACCGGGTGGGACACCGATCACGAGTCGTTGGAGGCGAGTCTGGAGATCGAGCGTGGGGTGATGAAGCGGCTGGCGGAGAAGCGCTGGCTGGCGTTGCCGTGGCCGAAGGAATACGGCGGGCTCGGCGCATCGCCAATGCAGCAGATGCTGTTCAACGAGCAGATGGCGTACCACCGCGTCCCTGGCACCGTGAACATGGGTGTGGCGTGGGTTGGGCCGGTGGTCATGCTCTATGGCCGGGACGACCAGAAGGCCCAGTATCTCTCCCGGATTGCGGATGGCACCGACCTGTGGTGCACGCTTTACAGCGAACCGGGCGCCGGGTCGGACCTTGCGGCGATGCAGACGCGGGCCGTGCGCGATGGGGACGACTTCATCATCAACGGGCAGAAGATCTGGACGACGTTCGGTCACTACGCCGACTGGGGTTGGCTGGCGGCCCGCACGGACCCGGATGCGCCGAAGCACAAGGGCATCTCGACGTTCGCCGTGAAGATGGACACGCCGGGGATCACGGTTCGGCCGCTGGTGAACATGGCAGGCACGCACGAGTTCAACGAGATCTTCTTCGAAGACGTGCGCGTGCCGGCTGCCAACCTGGTCGGCGAGGAGAACCGCGGCTGGTACAACGTCGCGGTGGGGCTGGATTTCGAACGATCGTCTATCGGGGCGACATCGAGCGCGCGGCGGACGGTGGATGACCTGGTGGAGTACCTGCGGCAGCGCCGGGGTTCGACCCGGGACGAGATCCGCCACCGGCTGGCGGAGCACGCGATTGGCGTGCAACTGCTGCGAAACATGGCGTACTACATCGCTTCGCAGCAGGAGAAGACGGGCATCGCGCCGACCCGGGAATCGCAGATGGCCAAGTTGTTCGGAGCGGAAATGCAGCAGCGGATTGCGGCCACGGCGCTCCAGGTGTTTGGGATGGAAGGACAAGCATCACGGCCGGGTTCGGCCGCGGAACCGCACCAGTACGGACTGCTCCGCAGCGTCGCGAACACGATTGAGGGCGGCACCAGCGAGATCCAGCGCAGCGTGATCGCGACGCGCGGCCTGGGCCTGCCGCGGGAGTAGGTCAGGCCATTGGAATTCGGCGGGCGAGTGCGATTGCACGGGCAGGGAGCGCCGGCTCGCTGGCGGCAGGGATGGCAGGCGGGCCCGTCCGCTCGCCAAGCGCGGCGAGAATCGCCCCGGTTGCCTCGGCGAAGGCGGCGACCCGTTCGAGTTCGCCCGCGTGGTAGGGGATGTTCAACGACCTGCTGGTCAGTACGACGTCTGACGGGCCGAGGGGCGCCATCGCTACCCAGGCGGACCCCAATGCGTGCTGAAACGGGAGGGGAGCCCAGCCGTCGGCGACCGGGAAGGCGGCGGCGGCCCGCCGCCCGATGACCCAACGGGCGGCGAAGGGTTCCGATGGGGCCACCGCCGGGACGGTAGCTGGACCGGCAATGACGGCGAAACCGCCGTCTTCCCGCGCGCGGAGGAGAATGGCGTCGTCGGCACGACCGATTCGGGCCGCCCCCGCAATTGCCTCGGAACGTGCGCCGTCTAACGAGCCCGCGGCGGCAATCCGGCCCAGAGAGCTTCCCATCTCCAAAGCAGGATCGCCCACGAGCGTCTCGAAGGTTCGGATGGTGACTTCCGGGTAGAAGCTGCCGATTGCGGCGCCGATGTCTTCCTGGTTCGCGGCTCCCAGGAGGAGGTCATCGACGACCATTGCGCCCTCGTGGGAGACGACATCGAGGCGGACGATATCGACGCCGTGGGCTGCCAGGGCGGCGCTGATGGTTGAAAGCGCGCCCGGCCGGTCGGGCATTTGGAGGCGGATGGAACGGTAGGCAGGCACGGCGGACTCCTCGCCACCGAGTGTCCCCGGGCGGGATTTCGGGCCTGTTGCGGGGAGGTTACCCGCGGATTTCGTCTCAGGAGTCGTGGGTGCGTTGGAATTCGCCACGGGCGAGTTCGGAGAGGCGGTGGGACAGCCGATCAGCGTCCTTCGCGAGCGGGCCGAGTTTCCAGACGACGGCTTCTTCGAACACCTCGGCGGTCGCCCGCGGAACGGCGCCTTCGGACGCCATGATCCATGACCCCGCGAGCAGGCGGAGGTGATAGAGCGAGGAACCCTTGTAGCTGCGGGCATCGACGGCGGCAACGGTATCGGCGAGCTCATCGCAGACGCGCTCGGCGAGCGCCTGGGCCGGGCCTTTGACCAGTGGGTCGAGGTCGGCCGCGCGACCGAAGGCGGTCATAAGGTTCCCGTAAATGTCCTCGGTGATGCGCGGCTTGCGGCGGAACCAGGGCATCAGCGGACCACGCCATGCACCGTGGTGGTGGCGGCGGTGGCAATAACCGCACTGGTGAAACCGCCATAGACGAGGCGAGCGGCAAGGTGGTTCGCGAGCGAGAGGTGCTCATCGGTGACGGGGTTTTCGAGGAGTGCATGGACGCGCGCACCATTCGGGACGTTCTTGCGGCCGCCGCGATCGTGGAGCAGTACCTGGACGATCATGTCGGCCGTGACCGGGGCACCGGTTGCGGCCCCGGTCAGATCGGAGACGACGCCGGGGCGGTGGACCCATGCATCGCTGAGCGGCTGGCCGAGGATCTCGAGGCCGACGCAGACAACGACGTCGGTGGCGCTGGCGGGGATGGCCGGTTCGTGTTCGCCGGGGGCTTTGAACCAGCGGGTGCGGGCGCCATCGCCATCGACCGAGATGAGGCCGAACGGAAGCGAAAGGCCCGCTATGGATTCGAGGGAGAAGCCGGGAAATTCGCCGTGGTGGTCGCGTTCGCCGACAAGCGCGATGGCTTGTCCCGGCTGGACGGCCTGCATCGCGTCAGCGACGAGCGTGGCATCGGCGGTGGTGACGCAGAGGTGAGGGCTGCCGGGTTCGGGGCCGGTGGAGCGGACTGCGGGGACGACGATGGCAGGCATGCCGCGGCCCGCGGCTTCGAGGGCGGCCCCATAGGCGAGGGCGGTGCGCCCGCCGCCTCCCACCGCGGCGAGAACCGTTCCTGGTGCTAATGCGAAGGCTTCGAAGAGGTCCATTGGCGGCGATTCTACGGAAGAACGGCGGGATGTAAGCGGCGCGTGAACGGGCCGGGGGTTCGGTTGACACGCCTACCCCGGTACCTATGATCGACCGCATGAGGCCCGGGAAGCCGGGCGCACCGTCCAGAGGATGGTGTTCGGTTCGGGAACGCGCCCCGGCGTGGCCCCGCTCCGGCGACAGTCGGAACTCACAAGGAGTGGGACCAGTGACTACACTCGAACGGCCCCGGACGGTGGGCGAACTCAAGGCTTCCGGATACCAGGTGCTCCCCGTGCGCGAGGAGATGCGAAAGAACCTCATCGCGAAGATCCGCGGTGGCGAGGAACTTTTCGCGGGCATCTACGGCTACGAGGAGACCGTCATCCCGCATATCGTGAACGCGATCCTCGCGGGGCAGGACATCATTTTCCTCGGCGAACGCGGGCAGGCGAAATCGCGCATCATCCGGTCGCTTATTTCGCTGCTGGACGATGCGACGCCGGTGTTGAAGGGATGCGAAATCCCGGAGGACCCGTTCAACCCGATTACGGCGATGGGCAAGCACATCCTGCAGGAGCAGGGCGACGCGGCGGAGCTGGAATGGCTCGACCGGGACAAGCGCTACGGCGAAAAGCTGGCCACGCCGGACATCACGATCGCGGACCTGATCGGCGAGGTGGACCCGATTAAGGTGGCGGAGGGCCGCTACCTGAGCGACGAACTCACGATCCACCACGGGCTCGTGCCGCGCACGAACCGCGGCATCTTCTGTATCAACGAGCTGCCGGACCTTGCCGAGCGCATCCAGGTTGGCCTGCTGAACATCATGGAAGAGCGCGACGTACAGATCCGGGGCTACCGGATCCGGCTGCCGCTCGACGTGTTCATCGTGGCGAGCGCGAACCCGGAGGACTACACGAACCGCGGCCGCATTATTACGCCGCTGAAGGACCGCTACGGCGCGCAGGTGCGGACGCACTACCCGCAGAAGATCGAACATGAGATGGACATCATGGATTCGGAGCACCACCCGGTGCCCTCGGACTTCCGCGTGGTGGTACCGGCGTACATGAAGGAGGCTATCGCCGAGATCAGCCGCCTCGCGAGGCGCAGCCCGGATGTGAACCAGCGTTCCGGCGTGAGCGTGCGCGCAAGCATCGCGAACTACGAATCGATGCTGGCGAACGCGCTGCGGCGTTCGATCATGACGGGCGAGGACACGGTCGTCCCGCGCGTGAGCGACCTGCCGTACGTTGTGCCGACACTGAGCGGCAAGGTGGAGTTCGAAACCGTTGAGGACGGCCGCGAGGACCAGATCATCGAGAAGCTCATCCAGGGCGCGGTAGTGGCGGTGTTCAACCGCTACTTCAACCTCGGCGAACTGGAGCAGGTCGTGAACCGCTTCAAGGCCGGCCAGGCAGTGGAAGTCGGCGACATGACCCCGAGCTCCGAGTACGTGGCGCTGGCCAAGCAAATCGAGGGCCTGATGCCCGCGGTCGAGAAGGTTGGCGCGGGCGCTTCGCCGGCGGAGACCGCATCGGCCGTGGAGTTCCTGCTTGAAGGCCTGCACCTGAACAAGCGCCTGAACAAGGACAAGGTGGGCGGGAAGACGCAGTACCGCGGCTAACCCGATGGACGCCATCGCCTACCGCGTTGAGGAGATTCCTCCACATGGCCCCCTTTTCGAGGGGGCCATGGCTGTGTACGGCGAGGCGTTCGCCCAGCCGCCCTACAGCGACGGTGACCGAGGGCGGGAGATCCGGCAGCGAATGAAGGACACGCACGCGCGAAGGGCGGGGTTCCGCATGCTGGCGGCGCTCGAATCGCCCGAGCGGGTGGTGGGGATGACCTACGGCTACCACGGCACGAAGGGGCAGTGGTGGCATGACGCGGTGGTGAAACAGCTCGCTAAGGACCAGGCGGCGGAGTGGCTTTCGGATGCCTATGAGCTGGTGGAGCTGGCGGTGCATCCTTCGTACCAGGGACGGGGTATTGGCACGGCGCTCATTTACGAGTTGCTGGAGGGACGGCCCGAAGCGACATGCGTGCTGAGCACGCGTGTGGATAGTGACGCGCACCGGCTGTACGAGCGGCTCGGGTTCGAACACGTGAAGGAGATGATGTTCACGCCGGGTGGCTGGCCGTT
>CALFYR010000508.1 GCA_937954195.1 uncultured Dehalococcoidia bacterium | reverse complement strand
CGCAGCCCGGCTGTACGCCGTCACCGCCGCGGAGAGCGGGTTCAGCAGGGCCTGCACCGCATCAACCTGGTCGCGAATCGTCTCCAGGTCGCCATCCGCCGAACGGGCGATCTCCAGGTACTCCCGTGCGGTGCTCACCTGCTCATCCACGTTCTCGAACGACGACTGTGCCTCCTCGATCGCCTTCTCGATGGTCCGCTGGTTGAGCTGGCCCACCTGGTCGCCGAGGTAGGCCTCCGTGAACCTCACGGTCAGCGGGTCGATTTCCGCAGTGAACATCTGCAGCGGAATGCGCTCGCCCTCCATCACGGTCTCCTCCGCGTCAGGAGGGACCACCGCCACCGCGTCCACTTCCCCGTCCTGCAGGCGCCGAATGGCGGCCGTCAGGTCCGAGGTCTCTTCCACCACTGTCACGTAATCGTTCAGCTCTTCCGGCAGCGGCTGGATCGGCTGCGCGGTGTCCGGGTTCCGCACAAGGATGACCTCGGGCTTCATCCCTTTGACGTTCACCCCATAACCGAACGCCAGCAGCACCAGGAACGGCCCGAGCACCAGGATCAGGATCAGCATCGGCTGCCGAATAATGTCGGCAAGCCAGGTGTTGAAAAAGCTCATGGTCCGGGAGATCCGGCTCATCGCTTGCTCCTCTCCGCCTCATCGACGAGCGCGATGAAGACCTCATCAAAGCTCGGCTCACGAGTCTCGATGCTTTTCACTTCGCCGCCCCGCTCTGTGAGGATCGATGTGATCAGCGGCGTTGCCGTCGCAACGTCGTCCACCACGATCCGAAGTGTGCCGATGGAGTGACTGGTCACCCGCCGGACCTGGCGCAGCTCCCGCAGCGCCGCGACATGTGCCGCGTCGAAGTTCGGCGCCTCGACATCGACCGCCTGGCCGCCCAGGGCCCGCCTCCGCAGCTCATCCGGCGTACCCAGTGCCGCGATTTCCCCGCCGTGCACCAGTGCCACGCGGTCACAGAGCGCCGCCTCATCCAGGTACTGCGTCGTCACGAACACCGTCGTCCCATGCTCCGAAAGGAACCGCAGATGGTCCCAGATGGTCGAACGCAGGATCGGGTCCAGCCCGGCCGTCGGCTCGTCCACGAAGAGCACCCGTGGCGAATGGAGCAACGCGCAAGCGAACGAAAGGCGGCGCTTCATTCCCCCGGAGATGTCACTCGCCCGCCGCTTCCGCGCGGTCCAAAGTCCAAGGAGCTCAAGGCACTCGCGGATTCGCCGGCGTCGGTTCCGCCAGCCCATCCCATACAACCCTGCCGCGAACCTCGCGTTCTGTTCCACCGTCAGCGTCGGGTAGAGCAGGAAACCTTGCGGCACATACCCGATCTGCTCGCGGTCAGCCGTCGAGAACGATCGAGGTTCGTTGCCGAGAATCCGAATGGTGCCCGCCGTCGGCAAAATCTGGCCAACCAGCATGCGTAGCAGCACCGACTTGCCACTCCCGCTTGGCCCAATCACGCCGAAGATCTCCCGCGCCGGAACCTCGAAGCTGACCTCGTTCAGGATCGTCTGGCCATCGATCACCTTGGAAACGCCGTCCACCGAAATGTGCGCCGGCCGTTTCGGCGTCACGGGTGGGTACGCCGCGCCCAGCCGGGAAGGTGGTCGCTCCTGGGTGACCATTCGCTGCGCGGCCATCACGAAATGAACACCCCAACCGTCATTTGCGGGTCGCTATCGAGCGTCAGGACGTACGCGCCCGGGACCGTCAGTCCAAGGTCGACCGACTCTCCCGGCTCAACGGTCACTTCCTCGTTGGCATCGTCCCGGCCCTGCACCAGGATCGTCACCGCGCCGTCCGTCGAGTTGCGCATCATCACGCGCGAACCTTCGGCGGCGTCGATTTCGTCCGGCGCGAAGCCATCCGCCGTGAATTCGATCACCACCTCGGTCATCTCGCCGGTCGCGGTATTCAACTCCGCGCCCGCCGTGGCGGCCGGTGTCATCGTCCGCGATGCGTCCAGCGAATCGCTGCAGCCAACCGCCGCCAGCGAAATCAGCAGGGCCGCGCCGGCAAACATCAGTCGGGACCGTCGGCCCCGGCATTCCTCGTTCATTCACCTGTCCGGATTCTCCGCAGCGAGAAAACGTGATGACAGGAATGGTGCGGGCTGACCCGAATCGAACGCATGCGCCGCCGCTCGGAATGCGTTGCAGTCGCATCGCAGTCCGGCAAACGTGGCTAGAGAGATTTCACAAAGTCGATCACAGCCTTGTTCACTTCGTCGGGCCGTTCCTGCTGAACCCAATGGCCGGCGCCCGGCACAAGGATCAGGTCCTTCAGGTTCGGCACGTTCTGCCGGATGGTCGCCTCAGGTGCGAACCCGCGAACCGGGTCTTTCTCACCCGTGATGAACAGTGCCGGCACCGTCACCTTCGCGTTGCGCCACGCACCCATGAGTTCCCAGTTCCGGTCCAGGTTCCGGTACCAGTTCAGTCCTCCCCGGAATCCCGCGCGCTTGAATTCGTTCACGAAGTACGCCAGGTCCGAGTCCGAAAGCCACGCCGGCAACGTCTCCGGGTCTTCCATGCCATCCAGGAACTTCGTCGTTGCCGCCGGTCGGGGCGTCATCGCATCCACTGTCCGCACCAGGTCCCCCGAGGCCGAGAAATACAGCTTGCGGATCGTCGTGTTCACGTCCGCCTCCAGCTCGGACTCCGCCACGCCCGGCTCCTGGAAGTACAGGATGTAGAAGAAGTTGTCGCCGAACGCCGCCTTCAGCCCATCCGTCGGCTTGAAGTCACCCCGCGGGCCATAGGGCACGCTCATGCCCACAACCGCCGGGAACCGGTCCGGCCGCAGCAGCGCCGAATTCCACGCCACCGGCGCGCCCCAGTCGTGCCCCACGATGATCGCCGTCTCCTCCCCAAGGGCGTCCAGTAACCCGACGATGTCGCCGACCATGTGCAACTGCGTGTACTGGTCGATCGCCTGCGGCTTGTCCGTCGCGCCATAGCCGCGCTGGTCCGGCGCCACCGCGTGATAGCCGGCGTCGGCAAGCGCCGTCAGCTGGTGCCGCCACGAATACCAGCTCTCTGGCCAGCCGTGGCAGAACACCACGAGGGGCCCCTTCCCGGCTTCGGCGATATGCATGTTGATGCCATTCGTAGCGATCGTGCGGTGAGTGATTTCAGCCAAGGTGGTAGGAACTCCCTTTGTCGAACGTGGTTCGGAAGTTTGCCCTGAAATTGGTCGCTCTGCCAGTACACAGAAAGGCCCGCCGGAATCCGGCGGGCTTGAGATCGGAAACGTGATGTTGCCTACGGCGTCCCGATCACGTCCCCCGGGTCGCTGTCGATCAGGTCCTGGCCCGCGTCGCCGCTCAGGTCGTCGCGCCCCGGCCCACCCGAGATGTCGTCGTCCCCGGGACCACCCCAGATGATGTCATCGCCTTCGAGACCGAAGAGCGCATCGTCACCCTCATGACCCGAAAGCAGATCGTTCCCCGGGCCGCCGTTCAGCAGGTCGTCGCCATGCCCACCAGCCAGGTCGTCGTCGTCCGCACCGCCAACAATCTCGTCCGAATCCGCCCCGCCACGAATCGTGTCGTGACCCGGCCCGCCGAACAGCCGGTCGATTCCCTCGTCGCCGAAAATCCGGTCGTGCCCGGGACCACCATCGATGAAGTCGTTCCCCGGTCCGCCGCAGATCACGTCGTTCCCACCCAACCCGTCGATGGCGTCGTTCCCGCCGAGGCCGTGGATCACATCG
>CALFYR010000507.1 GCA_937954195.1 uncultured Dehalococcoidia bacterium | reverse complement strand
GAAGCCTCCAAGTTCAGCCTCAACTACATCAAGCTCGACGGCAACATCGCCTGCATGGTCAACGGCGCCGGACTCGCCATGGCCACCATGGACATCATCAAGTACGCGGGCGGCGCGCCCGCCAACTTCCTCGATGTCGGCGGCGGAGCCAACGCCGAGCAGATCAAGAACGCCTTCCACATCCTCCTCGCCGACGCCGGCGTGAAGGCTGTCCTCATCAACATCTTCGGCGGAATTCTCCGCTGCGATACGCTGGCTACCGGCGTTGTCGCCGCGGCCCGCGACCTCAACGTCAAAATCCCCATCGTCATCCGCATGGAAGGCACCAACGTCGAGGAAGGCCGCCGCATCCTCGCCGAATCCGGATTGAATTTCACTGTCGCCGACGGCATGAAAGACGCCGCCGAAAAAGTCGTGAGGTCCGCCCAATGAGCGTTCTCGTTAACAAAAACACCCGCCTTCTCGTCCAGGGCTTCACCGGCAAGGAAGGCACCTTCCACGCCACCCAGTGCATTGCCTACGGCACCAACATCGTCGGCGGAGTCACCCCCGGCAAAGGCGGTTCCACGCACCTCGACCGCCCCGTCTTCGACACCGTCGAGCAGGCCGTCCGCGCCACCGGAGCCAACGCCTCCGTCATCTTCGTTCCGCCACCCTTCGCCGCCGAAGCCATCATGGAAGCCGCCGATGCCGGCCTTCCCCTCGTCGTCTGCATCACCGAAGGCATCCCCGCCCTCGACATGGTCAAGGCTTGGGACTTCCTCCAGGGCCGCAACACCCGCTTAATCGGACCCAACTGCCCCGGCGTCATCACCCCCGGCGAATGCAAAATCGGCATCATGCCCGGCCACATCCACAAGCCCGGCAACGTCGGTGTCGTCTCCCGCTCCGGCACTCTCACCTATGAGGCCGTCGGACAGCTCACCAAGCTCGGACTCGGCCAGTCCACCTGCATCGGCATTGGCGGCGATCCCATCATCGGCACCAACCACACCGACGCCGTCCGTCTCTTCAATGAAGATCCCGACACCCAGGCCATTGTCATGATCGGTGAAATCGGTGGCGATGCCGAAGAGAAAGCTGCCGCCTACATCAAGGAGCACGTGAAGAAGCCCGTTGTCGGCTTCATCGCCGGCCAGACCGCGCCTCCCGGACGCCGCATGGGCCACGCCGGAGCCATCATCTCCGGTTCTTCCGGCAAGGCTTCGGATAAGATGGCCGCCATGGAAGACGCCGGCATCACCGTCTGTGCCACCCCCGCCGAAATCGGCGAAAAAGTCAAAATGAGATTAGGTTTGTAAAAATCATGGAACGCACTTTTGCTATTGTGAAGCCCGACGCGGTTGCCGCGGGAAATGCGGGCGCCATCATCCACGAAATCGAAAAGGCCGGATTCCGCATCGTCGCCCTGCGCATGACGCGTCTCAGCCGCCAGCAGGCCGCCGGTTTCTACGCCGTCCACCAGGAGCGCCCCTTCTTTCAGGGCCTCCTCGATTTCATGATCGAAGGCCCCGTCGTCCTCATGGCCCTGGAAGCTCCCGACGCGGTCAAAGCCTGGCGCGACCTGATGGGCGCGACGAACCCCGAGAAGGCCGCCGAAGGCACCATCCGCAAACGCTTCGGCACCAACATCGAGCGTAACGCCACGCACGGCTCCGATGCCCCCGAAACCGCAGCGTTCGAGCTCAGCTACTTCTTCCGCGGCTACGAACTGCGCTAAGCGCCTCATTGCACATTTTCGCCGCCGCTGGATCCCCAACGAGACCTCGCCCCACCAACGGTGATATCCGCGGGTGTCATGTCTTGTTGTGACCCGATGCCCGTCACCCGCGTGCCGCTTCCTTTGAATAGTTAACGCTCTTCGAAGTCAAGGTCGATGGTCATCGACAGTTCTGATTCCAACACAGTGCTACTCCGAACTTGTCCACGCCTGTCGACAAGCCACAAGCTGTATTTTCCGGGAGGGATGTCGATAATGTCGAACCTCCCCTCATCGACGTCACATTCAAACCTGAAGTGATTGAAGATCCCGTAAAGAACAACGGTACATGCCTCGCAGTGCTTTTGAACCCTGCCGCTAACCCGGTTCCACGGTCCCCCCACGCCGCCGACAATCAGCCCAACGGTGATAGTCTGATGACGGCCCGCAACTCGATGGACCCCTTGGTATGTATAGAACCCTCCCGCTTCAATTCGCAGCAGGTAGGTGCCTTCAGGGACTGCGAAGCTCACCGGGTTCTTCCCACGTGCAGTTGTCGTGAAAGGCGCACCTTGCTTTCTGTCGATCGGCGACATCGCAATGGTCATGGTCCCTGGATCGGTGACATGCGAACCCGAATGTCCAACGATACGCAAACTGAGTCGGGTTGAATCAGCAGCGTCAAGGGCGCCCAACCCCATGA
>CALFYR010000506.1 GCA_937954195.1 uncultured Dehalococcoidia bacterium | reverse complement strand
CCCAGACGTTGTTGTAGTTCACGCCGGCGGCCATCACGTAGACGAGGACTTCGTCGGGGCCAATTTCGGGGACATCGATGACTTCGGTGGCGAACGCCTGGGTCGGCTCGCCAAAACGCGACTGGCGGATGACCTGCGCGTACATCTTGGGCGGCACGTAGCCGAGCGGCGGGGCTTCCCCAACCTCGTAAATCTGCTTCAGGGTATCAGTTGTCACTCATGCTCCTCGGGCGACCCCCGGCGGGGCCGTCCCTTCGCGGTGGAATCTAGGATCGTGCGGGTATCTGGATGATACCCCAGCGGATATTGACGGGTAAATGGGAAAACGCCGGAGGTATAGCGGGAAGCTATACCTTTGTAATGTCCAGCTCTCGCCCTTCGCGGGAGCTGCGATAGCAGGCATCCACCACCACGTGGGCCTGGTAGGCCGTCCGGAAGTCCGGGAAAGCGGCTGTGCCGTCGAGCACGTTCCGGAGAAACGCGTAGTCCTCGAACATGCCGCGCCTGGCGAGGTCGGCCTCCTGCCCGGCGATGCCAACAATCTCGCAGTACCGCTCGAAGACCTCCGGCTCGGACATTTCGCGGACCGGTCCCGTCCGCTCCTGGTAGCGGATTGGACCAAGGAAGTCGTGGTCGGTCGCGAAGTAGCCGCCTTCGAAGAAGACCTCCATGTGGCGCGTGGAAGGCCGGTCGTCGAGGGCGTGCCATATGGAGGAGAGCGATGTCTGGTGGCCGTCTTCGTGCTGAAAGGTCACCAACGCAACGTCTTCGACGCCGGAATGGCCGGTGGTCTCACGGGTGTGGCAGCGAACGGCCGTGATGTCGCCGAAGAGCCAGCGGAAGAGGTCGACATCGTGGATGGAGTGTTCGATGAGGGTGCCGCCGCCGGCGCGTTCGAAGCTGCCGCGCCAGCTGCTGCCGTAGTGGCCCCGGATAGGGAAGAACTGGTCGTCGCGCAGGTGGGCCGTCAGGAGTGGCCCAAGGCCAGGCTGCGACATCATGTCCTTTAAGACGGTGAAGACGGGTGAGTAGCGAAGGACGAGCCCTACCTGGTTCACCACACCGGCGGCCTCAACGGCTGCGACCATGCGGGCGACATCGTCGAGTGTCTTGGCGAGCGGCTTCTCGCAGAAGATGTTGAACCCACGGCGGGCAGCCTCTTCGACGAGCGCCGGGTGCTCGGCGGTTTCGGTACAGATGTAGACGGTGTTGAGGCCTTTCGTGTCGAACACGTCGGTCGCGGCGGTCGTGACGGTCCCCGCCCCGGTGATGCCGGCGAAGGATTCGGCGCGCTCCAGCTCGCGGTCGCAAACGGCGGCGTATTCGCCGGGGACGAGCTCGGAGCGAAGGGAACCACGCAGGTTGCGGGAGTGAAAGCGGCCGATATGGCCGCACCCAATAAGACCGACGACGGGGACTGGCACGGGACCTCCGATGGGGGCCGGGGCGATTTTGCCCGCATTTTACGGGCCGCTTGCCCACTCATGGCTATTGGGAGCAGAGGGCCCCGCATACTCGCCTCACGGCCGCCGGCGGAAGGAATCACCTGGGGGCGCAAGTGACCTTCCGCAGGCGGCCGAACTGTCTCTCCGGCGCCATCCTCCCCGGCGATAGTCCGCGGGTTAGCAGCTTTGCCGGTCACACCCCCCGTGCTATAGTCGCAGCCGTCTTTAGGGACGAATTTCACAAACGGCGACGGCGTGCTTTACGAATACGGCCACATCGGCATCCTCGTAGTCATCGCGATCATCTTCCCGCTTGGGGCGGTGGTGACGTCGTGGGCTCTGCAGCACGCTCGCATCCGCCCCAAAGCCGTCCCCGATAAGATTCGCGACGACATTTACGAATGCGGCCTTCGCACCGAGGGGCCGAGCCTGGTCCAGTTCAACTTCCGTTACTACTACATCGCGCTGCTCTTTGTGCTGCTCGACGTTGAAATCATCTTCCTGTTCCCGTGGGGCCTGGTGTTCGCTGAGGCCGGGTGGGCGGGGTACGGCAAGGGGCTGCTCTTCATCAGCACGTTTATCGTGGGCGGCATCTACGCGTGGCGTAAGCGCGCGCTGGAGTGGCGCCTGTGACACGAGAACTGACCGGCCCTGAAGCCGCCGCTCTCGCCGAAGCCGTCGTGCCGGGTTCGGTGGACCGCACGACCGAGACTGCGTGCTACCTGAAACCCGAGCACCTGACCGCCACGCTCGAAGCCCTGAAGACCGCCCCGGACGCGGATCTTGTCCACCTGACGAACCTTTGCGGCGTGGACTTCTGGGACCACATGGAAGTCGTCTACCACATCCAGTCGTTCGATAAGAACCAGATGGCGCTCTACAAGGTAGACGTGCTGGACCGTGAGAACCCGGTGGTCCCGAGCGTTGTACCCGTGTTCCACGGGGCGTGGATGCAGGAGAACGAGACCTACGACCTGTACGGCATCAAGTTCGAAGGGCACCCGAACCTGTACCGGATCCTCCTCTGGGAGGGGTATCCGGGGTGGCCGTTGCGCAAGGACTTCCTTGCCATGCCAGGCGGGCTGCAGCCCGGCCTCGGTGAATTCGCAGGCGTCGCGCGCCGCCAGGAACCGCCCGTGAAGGTGATCGAATGACCGGCGTCATCAAGAGCGAGCCATTCGTCCTCAACATTGGGCCGCAGCACCCTTCGACCCACGGTGTGTTCCGCATTAAGGCGACCGTTGACGGCGAAAAGGTCATCGATGCCGAGATGGTGATGGGCTACCTGCACCGTTCGATGGAGAAGCTGGCCGAAGAGCGCACCTACACGCAGAACATCCCGTTCACCGACCGGACGGACTACCTGAGCAGTATGTCGAACAATCTCGGCTACTGCCTGGCGGTCGAGAAGCTGGCCGGCATTGAAGTGCCCGCGCGCGGGAACGCCATCCGCGTGATCATGGCCGAGTTGCAACGGCTGGCGAGCCACTGCATGGCGGTCGGCGCCTTCGCGAACGACACCGGCGCCTGGCAGACCCCGGTGATGTGGGCGTTCCGCGAACGCGAGAAGATCCTCGACATCTTCGAGGTGACCTCCGGCGCGCGGCTGACCTGCAACTACATGCGCATCGGTG
>CALFYR010000505.1 GCA_937954195.1 uncultured Dehalococcoidia bacterium | reverse complement strand
CCGTTCCCCGCCCAGGCGGGCCTCTGGAACAAGCCCACCAACGTGAACAACGTCGAGTCCTACGCGAACGCGCCCCTCATTCTTCGCAACGGCGCGCACTGGTGGGGCTCGGTTTCCGATGCTAAGGAGAAGGGGACGAAGATGTTCACCTTCTCCGGCGCCATCAACCAGGCCTGCTGTGTCGAAGTCCCCTTCGGCCAGACCATCGGCTACGTGCTCGACCAGTACGGTGGCGGCATGCGTGATGGCAGCACGCTCAAGGGCTTCCAGCCCGGTGGTCCGCTTTCCGGTGTTGCCGCCGCGAACCGTAGCCTGACGCTCACCCTCGACCCATACCGCGAACTCGGCATGTTCCTCGGTGGTGGCGGCATCGTCTTCTTCGACCAGCGCACATGCACGGTGGACATGTGCCACTTCTTCCTCGGTTTCTGCGAGGACGAGAGCTGCGGCCGGTGCACGACCTGCCACGGCGGCACCCAGCGCGCCGTGGAGATCATTCGCCGCATCCAGTCCGGTGGTGGCCGCGATGTCGACCTCGAGAACCTGCAGCAGCTGGTTACCACGCTGGTCTGGTCGAACTGCTTCCATGGCCAGTTCGCCATGACCACGGTGAAGACGGCACTGAAGGCGTTCGCCGACGAATGGCGCGAACACATCTTCGACAAGCGTTGCCGGGCCGGTGTCTGCCGCGATTTGCAGGCGGGTGAGGCTTCGGCGCGCGAGTTCTACGCGCTCGCGGGCGGCCAGTAGCTTTACGGTCCTGGTTGCGGGCACGCGGTAGCATGGGGCTATGACCGTCTCCATTGCATGGCGTTTGCCCGCCGCAGTCATTCTTGCCGTCGCACTGCTCGTCCCTGCCACATTCACGCCCAACCCGGCGTTGGCCTGTTCCTGCGCACCGCTGGTATTCGATGAGCATTGGGAAAGGGCGGCTGTAGCGTTCCGCGGCGAAGTCGAAGAGATTCGGTCTGCCAGCGACACCCACTACGAGGTCGAGTTCGACGTCGAAGAATACTGGAAGGGTCAGCCGGCCCGCGAAACCTTCGTTTACACGTACAAGAGCAGCGCGACATGTGGCGCGACGTTCGTCGAAGACAGAGAGTACTTCGTCCTCGCTCGCGACGAAGGCGGCCGCCTCGAAGCGAACTCCTGTCTCTTCACGTACGACTACGAATCGGGGGGTGGCAACGGTCTCGCCGAGATCCAGGCCCTGGGCGAGGGCACACGCGTTCAAGACGGAAACGTCGATGACGACGACCCACCCTCGCAAGAGGGTGGCGATGGTGATGAACCGACGGACGATGGTGATGAACCGACGGACGACGGCGACGGTGCGGGTGGCGACGACAACGGGGACGATGGCGCCAATGGCCCCGGAGAAGAGGACGGAAACTCAACCTCTGAGGTCGATCCTGATCCGATGAACGTCGGCGCCGTCGTGCTCGCCGGTCTCGTGGCCGCGGGCGCCGTGGTGGTCGTAGCGGGAAGGAAGTAGATTCGGATGCGCAGAGCGTCTCATCCCTCAAGCCTCATTCCTCATGCCTCGCTAAGCACATCCGTTCGACTCCCGGTAGAATGCGGTATCCCCAACCTCCCGGTGGAGCCAGCGCTGCGTGTCGACCCCAATCCGCCTGCAGTACCTCGAACTTAAGCAGCGCTATCCCGATACCATCCTCTTCTTTCGGCTCGGCGACTTCTACGAGACCTTCGATGACGACGCCAAACTGGTGGCCGACGAACTCCAGATCACCCTGACTTCCAAGCCGATGGGAAAGGACCTGCGGGTCCCGCTGGCGGGCGTGCCATACCACAGCATCGATGGCCACGTGGCGAAGCTGGTCGGGCGTGGCTATCGCGTCGCCATCTGCGAGCAGATGGCCGACCCATCCGAGGTGAAAGGCATCGTCCCGCGCGATGTCGTCCGCGTGGTTACCGCGGGCACCGTTACGGCGGAGAATTCGCTCGAAGCGGACGCACCGAACTATCTCGCGGCGCTCGTTCGCCGCCGCGCCGATGTCGCCGTGGCACTCGCGGACATAACGACCGGCGAAGTCCGCCTGGCTACGGGCGCCGAGGCGGAACTCGAACTGCTGCGGAGCAACGCCGCTGAGCTTCTGATCGAGGACATGACGGACCGCCCGGAAGGCCTCGGGGCACAGGCCGTACTCCGTCCCCAACTCAGCGACATCGCCGTCGAAACGGAGCTCGCGCGCCAGTTCGGCGAGCATGCCCGGGCGGGCCTGGTCGCCAACGCGGCCGAAGGCGCAGCGCTCGCGCACCTCGTCTGCTATCTGCGCGAGACGTACGCCGCCGCGCTTGGCACCCTGCAGCGCGTCCGGCGCGTGGCGGATAGCCGCCTCATGACCGTCGATGCTCGCACGTTGCGCAACCTGGATGTCTTCGGTCAGCCCGGAAAGGCGTCCTCCCTGGTTGGTGTGCTCAACCGGTGCCGCTCGTCGATGGGTGGCCGGCTCCTCCGGCAGTGGCTGTCGCACCCGTTGCGCGACCAGGACCATCTTGGTCGGCGCCACGACGCCGTCGAGTGGTCGGTGCAACATCCCATCGAGCGCGAACGCGCCCAGGACGTCCTGGATGGCATGCCCGACATCGCTCGACTGCTTGGCAAGGTCGGCTCGCGTTCCGCCGGCCCGCGCGACCTTGCCGCGCTTCGCAACGGGCTCCGGGCCACGCTCGACCTCGGCGCGCGCCTCCCTAAAGACGGCCTCCCCACGCTCATCGCCAACGCTCTGCACGGCCTCGCCGCCTCCGTGGAGGCGCTCTCGACGCTCGATGCGGCGCTGGACGACGACCCGCCGCACGCATTCGATGAAGGAGGCGTCATCCGGACCGGGTTCAGCCCGGAGATCGACTCGCTTCGGGCACTGACGCGCGATGCGCGCGGGTTCCTCCTCGGGCTCGAACGGCTTGAACGCGAGCGCACCGGCATCAAGACGCTGAAGGTGGGCCACAACAAGGTCTTCGGCTACTACATCGAGGTCTCGGCCGCCAATGCCTCGCTCGTGCCAGACCACTACCAGCGCCGCCAGACGCTTGTCGGCGGGGAACGGTATGTCACCGAGGAGTTGAAGGAGCACGAATCACGCCTCGTCGGAGCACGCGACCGGCTGGTGGAACTCGAGAAGGCCGCGTTCGGGCAGCTCGTGGAATCGCTCGCAGCCGGGCTCGCCGGTCTGCAGGCGGTGGCCGAGGCAGTCGCAGAGATCGATCTCGCCCTCGGCCTCGGCGAGGTCGCCGCCGAATCCGGCTACGTCCGGCCCACCTTCTCCCCGGATTGCGTCCACATCGTTGGCGGGCGCCATCCCGTTGTGGAGGCCGCGCTCGGCCCGGGTCGCTTCGTCCCGAACGATTGTCTGCTCGATGAAGCCTGCCAGGTGCTCATCCTCACCGGCCCGAACATGAGCGGAAAGTCGACGTTCCTTCGCCAGGTGGCGCTCATTGCCCTGATGGCGCAGGCCGGGTCGTTCGTGCCGGCGCAGGCTGCGCGGCTCCCGCTGTTCGACCGCATCTTCAGCCGCATCGGCGCCCAGGACGACCTTGCCGCCGGCCAATCCACGTTCATGGTGGAAATGGTCGAAACCGCCCAGATCCTTCACCAGGCGACGCCCGATTCTCTTGTCATCCTGGATGAGGTTGGCCGCGGCACCAGCACGTTCGACGGCATGGCGATCGCGCGCGCCGTGGTCGAATTCCTCCACAACCGGAAAGAGGTCGCCGCCCGCACGCTGTTCGCCACTCACTATCACGAGCTGACCGCGTTGGAGGCGATGCTGCCCCGCGTGAAGAACGCCCACGTTGGCGTGAGGGAAGAAGGCTCGGAGGTGGTGTTCGAACATCGCATCGTGCCGGGCCCGAGCGACCGCAGCTATGGTGTGCACGTCGCTCGCCTGGCTGGCCTCCCGAACGCCGTCGTTACCCGCGCCGAACATCTCCTGCATGATTTCGAAAACGGCGCCGCTCCTGGCGCCAACGGGCACCGGGCCAGACAGCCAGCACTGTTCGCCACGCGTTCCGAAGTGGAGGAAGCACTCGCCGCGATGGACATCGATGGAATGACCCCCATCGAAGCGATTCAAAAGCTTTACGAGTTGAAGGCGCTCGGAAAGACGCCCGGTGGGACGGCTGTCTCGTGAGCGGGCAGCCGGCTTCGGCCCCGCTGCGCAAATCCATCCGCATCCTCTCGCCCGAAGTCGCCGCACGCATCGCCGCCGGCGAGGTGGTGGAACGGCCGGTCTCGGTGGTCCGCGAACTGCTCGACAACGCCATCGATGCCGGCGCCACGCGCATCACGCTCGAATTCGAGGATGGCGGCGTACGGCTCATCCGTGTAACCGACGACGGCCGGGGGATCGCACCGGAGGATGTCGAACTCGCGTTCGAACGACACGCCACCTCCAAGATCGCCGCGCTCGACGACCTGGGCCGGGTACAGACCCTGGGCTTCCGTGGCGAAGCGTTGCCATCCATCGCTGCCGCGGCGGACATCGAACTCGTCACGCGCGTGGCCGCCGAGCCTGTCGGCGTGATGGTTGCCCTCGTCGAGGGCCGCGTTGTCCGGCGGCTTTCGCGCCCGTCTCCCCCCGGCACGGCAATGACCGTCCACGACCTCTTCGCACGGGTCCCGGCGCGCCGGAAGTTCCTGGGCACGCCCGCCAGCGAATCCCGGGCCATCACGGTCCTGGCGACGCACTACGCGCTCGCGTACCCCGGGATCGCGTTCCAGGTTGTTTCGGGCGGCCGACGTGCCCTGACGACCAGCGGCGACGGTGATATCCGGCATGCGTTCGCCGCCGTGTACGGCAGCGAAACCGCTGCGCAGATGCTTGAGCTGGGCCACCGGACCGAAGCCATTCACGTCGGCGGGTTGACCGGCCCGCCAGCCGTACATCGTGGCAATCGATCCGCGATCTCGGTCTTCGTGAATGGCCGCTGGGTGCAGAGCCGGGCCCTCACCTTCGCGGTGGTCGATGCCTATCAGTCGCAGCTCCCGGTCGGCCGCTTTCCCATCGCGGCAGTCCACATCGCCATTCCCGATGACGAAGTGGATGTGAACGTCCACCCCGCGAAGGCGGAGGTGCGGTTCCGGGACGAGCGTTCGGTTGGCCGCGCCGTCCGCCACGCCGTGCTCGCCGCGCTCGAGCAGTCGCGGCCTGTCGCGTGGGCCTCGCCGGCGCCACCAGCCGGGGCGTCGCCTTTCCAGGTGGTCGCTCGGGGGCCGGCGCCGCACGAACCGCCGGCCGCCCTCCGCCCGGCACAGCCAACCCAGGGGATGATGACACTCGGACGGGCGGACCCGGGGATGGCCGAGCCGGGGATGGCGGGTTCGGTCCCGGCCACTCAACGGGATGTCCTCCCGCTCCTCCGGGTGGTCGGGCAGATGAACACGACCTACGTGATTTGCGAAGGCCCGGACGGCATGTACCTCGTGGATCAGCACGCGGCGCATGAGCGGGTGGTTTACGACCGACTCATCGCCCGTGCCGGCACGGCCTCGGCGTCCGAGGCTGTCCAACCGCTGCTCGAACCCGCGCTCGTCGAACTCGAAGCCGCGGGGATGGCTGTGCTCGATGAACACCGCGACGACCTCCTCCGGCTCGGGTTGGATGTCGAGCTGTTCGGCGAACGATCCGCTATCGTGCGCGCGGTCCCCGTCGGGTTTGGGACCGTCGACATCCCAAATGAGTTGCGCTCGCTACTCGAGCAGCTCGAACGTGATGCGCGCGTGCCCCAGGGGTTCGGGCGCGCCGCGGCGACGGTCGCGTGCCACAGCAGCATTCGGGCGGGCATGCCGCTCGCCATGGAGGAGATGCGGCGTCTGCTGGAGGACCTGGAACGGACGACCCAGCCCCGTACATGCCCGCACGGGCGGCCAACGCTGATTCACCTGGGGACAGACGTTATCGAGCGGCAGTTCGGGCGGCGCTAGCGGCGCCTGACACGTACCCGGTTGCGGTCAACGATCACCGCGGAGTCGAGAAGAGTGGCCTCGGGCACCTCAGCGAAGACGCGTTGAAGCGCTTCCTCGATTACCGGCAAGGTTGTTGGCCAAATCCTGAGCCTTATGGTTGGCACTCGTGAACCTGGCCGAAATCGCCGCGAGTCGAGGAAATCCTCGTCAAACGTGATGAGGATCGCCCTCGTGTCTCGTACCCACTCGGCTATGGCTTCGTCCGTGGCTCGACTTAATCCAACTTCCGACGCGTGGACGACAATCCAGTCCGGATGAAGCCGACCAAGCCACCCTGCACTCTCGCGTGGCACGTTCTGGTCGCAGAGTACCCGGAAGGTCAGGCGGACACCTTCTCGGCATCGACAACTTTGGCAGCATATTCCAAGGCTGCCCGTACGTCGGATTCGGACAGCTCTGGGTAGGCAGCCATGACGTCGGCTACAGTCGCGCCGCCAGCGACCATCCCGAGAATGTTCCGGACCATGATCCGTGTTCCCCGAATGACGGGCTTGCCGCTGCAGATCTCGGGATCACGCACGATTGGGTCGGCCATAGAGGGATTGTAGCAGGCGTTAACCCCCCAGCGACTGCACCGCCGGGATTGGCCGTGAGCTCGTCCGGTATTCCTTCTTGCCGGCTTCCAGCAGGTCGTTGCCGCGGCAGTCGTTCACGACGATGGCGGGGAATCCCTCTACCTCGAGGCGGCGGATGGCTTCCGTGCCCAGGTCTTCGAACGCGACTACCTCCGCCGACTTGATGTGGCGGTTCAGCAATGCCCCCGTACCGCCTACGGCGATGCAGTACACCGCGTGGTGGTCTTTGATCGCCTGGCGGATGGCCGGGCCGCGCCCGCCCTTGCCGATGATGCCCTTGAGGCCCAGTTCGAGCATAGGAACGGTGTACGGGTCGAGGCGCATGGCGGTGGTTGGCCCGGCCGAACCGATGACCGCCCCTTCGCGCGGGGGGGTGGGCCCCACGTAGTAGATCACCTGGCCACGGAGGTCGATTGGCAGTTCCTGGCCGTTCTTCACCAGTTCGATCAGGCGCTTGTGGGCGGCGTCGCGCGCGGTATAGATGACGCCGCTAAACGCGACGTGCGTGCCGATAGAAAGGCCGTCGATGACCTCGTCGGTGAGGGGCGTGGTGAGGTTCACGGTTTCAGCCAAGGGATTCCTCCAGGGCGGGGATGAGTTGCTTTGACATGACGATGAAGTGCGCCGGGCTCTTCAGTTCCTCGAGTGCGTCGACGGGCCAGGGCGCCTCGCCGGAGATCTCGTAACCAAACCGCCGGTACAGCGCGGGCAGTTCCAGTCTCGGGCTCGCTACCTCCAGGTCCATCCATGTGCACCCGCGTTCGGCACAGAACGATTCCGCCACCGCGATCAGCGCCCGGCCAAGCCCCGTGCCCTGGGCGACGGGGTCGACCGAGAGCATGCCGAAATGCCCACGTTCACCGTCGACGCTGACGCGAACCGCGCCGACGATTTCGTCGTCGCCATTTCGCGCGATGAGGAATGTTTCGGTTAGCAGGTAGTCGGCGATTTCCCGCACATCCGTGCGGTCGCCAACTTTGAAGAAGTCCTCTACGCGGTAGGCGAGGTTGACGACGCGGTTGATGGCGACGGCGTCGCACGGCTCCGCTTCGGCGATGATCCAGGTCATACCGGCTTCACCATGTCGCAGTAGTTGTGCGGTACCAGGAAGTCCCAGTGCCCCTCCGGGAACACCTCTTCGCGGCACACCGTGTAGCCGTACTTCGAGTAGTAGTCGACGAGGCCGAACTGCCGGATGGTGGCCAGCGAAACACCGCGGTAGCGTTCGCGGGCCGCCAGCTGTTCGACATACTCCACCATGAGCCGGCCGAGTCCCCGGTTCATGAGTCCGGGCTCAACGCCGGCAAATCCGTAGTACATCGTGCCTTCCCACGGGTGGCCGGCCGGCATCGTCGCTGCTACGAACCCCGGGTCGCGTTCGACGCCCGAGGGTCCAAGCATCTCGTGGCTGGCGAACCGGGCCGCATCCGCGACCATCGATGTGGCGAGCAGCCTGCCCGCTTCTTCCACCAGCAGGATGCGCGCGTCTGGCCCGGCCTCTTCGATGTATTCGGATGCCGACGTGCGTTCGCCGGTCCAGATGTCCCGGTAGCGGCGAAAGGCGCGGTTCACCAGGTCGGCCACCGGTTCGAGGTCGACCTCACCAATGGGCGCCAGCCGGATGCTGACACCTTCGTTCACGTTAGATAACCGCCTGCTTGGTGCGGGCGCTGTGGCACTGGATGTTCACGGCAACGGGCAGCGCGGTGATGTGGGTTGGGTAGGTCTCCACAAAGACATCGAGGGCGGTGGTGCTCCCGCCGACGGCCTGGGGCCCGACGCCGAGCTCGTTCACTGCCTTGAGCAGCTCACCTTCAAGTTCGGCGACTTCGGGGTCTTCGTTGCGTTGGCCGATCTTCCGGAACAGGGAGTGCTTCGCCATCGTCATCGCCTTCTCGGCCGTGCCACCCACGCCAACGCCGATGACGAGCGGTGGGCAGGGGTTGCCGCCGGACATGTCTACCGTCTCACAGACGAAGTCGATGACCGCCTGCTTGCCCATTCCCGGCAGGAAGTTCTGGTAACGGGACATGTTTTCGCAGCCGCCGCCCTTGGGCATGAACGAAATGTGGACCTTATCCCCGGGCACGATCTCGGTGTGGATGACCCCCGGGGTGTTGTCGCCGGTGTTGGTGCGGGCGCTGAACGGCCGCGCTGCAATCGACTTGCGCAGGTAGCCTTCGCCGTACCCGCGGCGGATGCCCTCGTTCACCGCATCGATGACGTAGCCGCCGCTGATATGGACGTCCTGCCCGATATCCAGCATCACCACGGCCGTGCCGGTGTCCTGGCAGAGGGGCAGCATCTTCGTCCGCGCGATCTCGGCGTTCTCCAGGATCTCATCGATGATCTGGACCGCGAGCGGCGAACGTTCGGTCTGCTTCGCGCCACGAATGGCGCCTTCGACGTCTTCAGGGAGGAAATGGGTCGCTTCGACCGCGAGGCGCGCTACCGTTTCCGTGATCTGGTCAGCGGTTATCTCTCTCATGTGCGTCCCGTTGGGGTGTTCCACAGAGAGTAGCAGTCCGAACGGCGGGCGTCTTTCAGGCCGAGGTGTTGAGCCGCTGGCCGACGTTCGGGTCCAGCAGCTTCACGGTTTCCTGCGCCACGTCGTTCGCCACCTTCACGGCTTTCGTCGCGGCGGTGAAGGCGATGCGCCCCTGAATGCCCTCAACGGGGTCGACCGGGACGGAGGTGGGTGCGAGCGCACTCAGAAGGTTCATAGTCCATTGTGCGCCCG
>CALFYR010000504.1 GCA_937954195.1 uncultured Dehalococcoidia bacterium | reverse complement strand
ATCTTCCGTCCCCCCCGAAGACGAGTTCCGCCGCCAGCGCCCCCCTATCCGCGTCGACGCCATGGAAAACTACATCCGCGGCCTCCTTTCCAGCAACGATGAGCAGAAACACCGTTTCCTGACCCAGGCCGCACGCCTCGATCCCGGCTTCGCCGCCCCCTGCTTCGAGCTCGGCAAGATGCATTGGACCGCCGAAAACTACCGCGATGCGGCCGATTGGCTGGCAAAAGTACCAAATCGTGATTCTCACTACCGCGAGGCGATGTTTTTCGCGGCCGTTTCACGCTTTTATCTAGGAGAGTACGCGGCGGCGCAATCCGCCTTCGAGACCATCGTGAAAGAGGTGCCGCTCAATGAGGTGCACAACAACCTGGGAGCCGCGCAATCGCGGCGTGGCCTTCCCGAAGCTGCGCAGAGCTTCGAGAAAGCTCTGGAAGGCGATCCGAACGATCCCGAGTATCTTTTCAACGTGGGCTATACGTACTGGAAGCGCGGCGACTTCGATCGTGCCACGAATCATTTCCGCCGCCTCCTGCAGCGTGATCCCGACGACGAGGAGGCCACCACTCTGCTTGGCCGTTGCCTCCAGAAGGCCGGCCCGCGTGCCGGCGACACGAAATTCGAGGGCTTGGAGCGACTGAAACATGAATACAATGAGTCGGCCTTTCTCCAGTTGCGCAGCATTCTGGAACCGAAACAACCCTGAATCGTCCGCTTTGCCGCGCACCTGCTTCCAATCCCTACCGAAGAAGCGGCTATAATCAGGAAGTTCCATGCTCGAATCCTACGGACTATCCGACCTTGGTTGCGTCAGGAAGAACAACGAAGACTACTGTCTCCTGGCTCCTGAGCTCGGTCTATACATCGTGGCCGACGGGATGGGCGGCGCACGCGCCGGCGAACACGCGTCCCAACTCGCCGCCGAAACCGTCGCCAATCACATCTGGCGCGCCGGAAGAAACGACGTCGATACCCTCGTCAAGGCTTTCGAGGAAGCCAACCGCGTCGTCAAGGACGCCGCCGCCGCCGACTCCGGAATGGAAGGCATGGGAACCACACTTGTCGCCGTCCTCGAAAACGGCGACGACCTGCTCATCGCCAGCGTCGGCGATTCCCGCGCCTATCTCTACCAGGACAATCAACTCCTCGTCATCACCGAAGACCAGACATGGGTCAATGAAGTCGGACGCCGCCTCGGCATCGATGAGGAGACCCTCAAGAATCACCCCCTGCGCCATGTCCTCACCATGGCCATCGGCGTGAGTTCTCCGTTACGCATCCATTCCTACAAGATCCGCCCCGTCCCCAACTCCTACATTCTGCTCTCGAGCGACGGCCTTCACGGCGTCGTCAGCGTCGAATTGATCGAATCGGTGTTAAAAAACGAGCAATCTTTCGAGGGCAAATGCCACTCTCTTGTTGATGCTGCTCGAAAAGCCGGCGGGCCGGACAACATTACCGTGGTGCTGCTGCGTACTCCTCAGCCCCATTAGTCTCCTTTTCTTCACCACACCGCTCGCCGCGCAAAATCTGCAACTCACCGTAACGGAAGGAGATGGCCTCCAGGTCAAGGCGGGCGGCCCGTCTTTCGGCGGTATCTCCGCCCTTGTCACCGATGGCATGGGCAATCCCATCCCGCAGGCCAAGGTCACCTTCCGCCTTCCCGGAACCGGACCGACGGGTATGTTCCCCAACGGCACGCGCAGCGAAGATCAAATCAGCGACGCCCAAGGCAAGGTTTCCACTTGGGGCATCCAATGGGGGGCGCAACCCGGCGATTGTCATGTCGCCATTACCGCCCAACACGCCAGCGCCACGGCGGGAACCACGGCGCGCGTCCGCATCCTGGCCGCCTCGCAGACTGCGCCATCATCCGCGGCATCGTTCGAAGTCGAGATCGCCAAGCCACCCCCCGCACCACCGCCACCCGAAGAACCCGCCCCGGACCAACCCGCCGTAAGCGCTGCCACTCCGGACAAGCGCCCTGGCGTTCTCCTCACCCGCACCGAAGGAGGCGAAGAACGGATCTCGAGCGGCCGCGCCAAGTGGATTGTCATCACCCTCGCCGCCGCCGGAGCCGCCGGTGGATTCGCCGCCTACAGACTCAACGGAAAGAAACCCGCTCCCACCGCTGCTCCCGTCGCCACCGGACCCGTGCTCACTCTCAGCATCCCCACCATCACCATAGGCAAGCCATGATCCACGCTCTGCTGCTGCTGTTGTTGCAAACCGGCCTAGAAGTCCCGCCTCTCGGCTACTTCCCTGCCCGCGACGGCCGCGTGTATCCACTCTACGGTATGCGCGGCAATCTGCTGCTTGGAGACCCGCTCGAAGAAGGAACCG
>CALFYR010000503.1 GCA_937954195.1 uncultured Dehalococcoidia bacterium | reverse complement strand
TAGAACTTGCTGAAGTCCGGCTCCCGCTTCTCCAGGAACGCCTTCACACCCTCGCCGAACTCCGGACTCGACAGGCACGCCTTCTGGTTGAACCACTCGAACTCCAGGTGCTCATTCAGCGTCGCCGACATCGAATTCTTTAGCGCCCGCCGCGTGTACGTCATCGCCGAAGGCGGCAGCTTCCCAATCTCGTTCGCGAACGCCAGCGAAGCGTCCATCAGCTCGTCGTGCGGCACCACCTTGCTCACGATGCCCAACTCCAGCGCCTCGTTCGCATCCACCATCCGGCCGCTGTAGAACATCTCCGCGGCGCGCTCCGGGCCTACCAGCCGTGGCAGGAACCACGAGAGCCCACAGTCCGGCGCCAGCGCCCTCTTGATGAACACCGTGCTAAACCGCGCCTGCTCGCTCGCGATGCGAACATCGAACGCCGAGCAAATCCCGAAGCCGCCGCCGACCGCCACGCCGTTCACCGCCGCGATCATCGGCTTATCCGCCTGGTGGATGTTCAGGATGGTCCGCCCGACAGCCCCGATTGGGTCCATAGCGTTCGCCCGCTTGCTGTTTTCCTTCGCACCACCGCCCGAACCCATCGCCTGCAGGTCGGCCCCTGCGCACCATGCGCGGCCCTCCCCGGTGACAACCACGGCGCGCACCCGGTCGTCCCAACGGGCCTCGTCCACCGCGCTATTCAGGTCCGCCAGCAGCGTGCCGCCAAGCGAATTCATACGCTCCGGCCGGTTCAGCCTCACCACCATCACGCCGCCTTCGCGTTCGACAATCACATCGCCCATGGGTTCGCTGCCTCCAGAAAAGTAGACGGATTGTCGATTGTCCGGTCCCACTTGTCGAACACGGTTCGAGGGCCAGTTGCGTCCCCACTCGCGCCCCATGTATGGTCGGCTAACAAACTACAAGAGGGTTACGAACCATGGCCGATATCACCATCCAGGTCCGCGACAACGGCCCCTACCTCATCCGGGGCGGCGCCATAGTCAACGATGCGGACGGCAAGCCCTACGAAGTCAAAGACGTCATCGCCCTCTGCCGCTGCGGCCTCTCCAACACCAAACCCTTCTGCGACGCTACCCACAAGACCGCCGGCTTCGAATCCATCTGCCGCGCCGACCAACCCGAATAGCGTCCCCATCCCAGGAGTCGCGGCCCTCCGTGGCCGCAGGCGTCTAAGCCAACGGAACCTCCACCCGCGGAACGAACATGACCCGGACAGCCGACCCTGACTCACAGCGCGTCGCGGGGCGTGGCTACCCCGCCCGCCGCACCACCCCATTCGACTCCACCCACCCCTCGAACCCGTCCGGCGTCGTCACCTTCACCCACGTGACCCCATCAACGATCCGCGTCTCGCCTTCGTCGAACAGCAGCACGCCATCGACATAGCAGCGGAACGGCGTGGCCTGGTCATCGGGTTCGGGGAAGACAAAGGCGCAATCACCCGGCTTCTCCACACGCGCGACGCGCCCCGCCACCGCGCCCAGCACCCGCGGCTGCAGTTCCTCGTCACCCTCGTCGAACAGTTCCGGCAACGGATGTACGCGTCCCGCCGACAGGTCGATGAACACCGCCGGCACGTAAAAGAGCTGGCTGCTCCCGGCAGGCACTGGCAGCTGGGCGTTCGAAAGCAACAGCCCGCTCCCCGCGAACGCCGGCCGGATCCACGGAGCAACTGGCCCCGGCGTAAACAACGCCACCGCCTCGCCGTCCTCGTCCACCATGCCGATATAGGTCGTCCGAGGGTGCGGGTCGGCCGGCCGGTCCGGCACATACTCCCACATGCCCACGTAGCTCCCATCCCCGGCCCGCGCGGAGACCCGCGGTTGGAGATTCGGAATGGCCGAGACTGCGGCGAGCACGTTCCCGACCGCGTCGAACGCGGGTTCCGCGCCGAACCCGTCCGAGCCAATCGGCGGTTCCCACACCAGCCCGATGCCCGG
>CALFYR010000502.1 GCA_937954195.1 uncultured Dehalococcoidia bacterium | reverse complement strand
GTATCCCTCAGCGGGATGGCATGGCGGCGGTCACGACCGAGCCCCTGATCTATCTTCGCGACCTGGATGTCGACGTGGTGGTGCAGCGCGATGGGCGGACGGCCCAGGTGACCGTGCTCGATAACGATGCCGGTGTCTCCGGCGAGAAGGCGCCGGTCGCAGGCGCCGAGATCCTTGTTTCGGACCACCGGGACGGGAAGGTTGCCCGGGTGATAACTGATGCGAACGGAGTGGCCGGCATCAGCATTCCCGCGGACCTGGAGCCGGCGGACCTGCGGTTCGCCATTCACGCTGAAGGGTTCAACAGCCGGCGGATGCTGATGGATGGGAGCAACCTGGCGTTGGACCTGCGGGGGGTGTTGTACGGGCACTAACCCGTTGACTCCCCCGATGAGTACTTTCATACTCCTTCCATGAGTAGGCGTCTCCAGGTTGTCCTTCCGGACGAGGAATATCGTGCGTTGACAGATGCAGCACGCAGGCAAGGAAAACCGGTAGCAGCTGTCGTCCGGGAGTCGCTACGGAGCGCCCTCGCGCAGGCCGACGACCCGGGTCCGGAAGAGCGCCTCGCCGCCATCCTTCGCTTTGCGCGCTTCAGTGGTCCGACGGGAGACATCGAACAACTGCTTGACGAAATAGCTCGCGGCCGGGACGCGGAGTGATCTACGTCGACTCGAACGTTCCGATGTACCTGGTCGGGGCGGAGCATCCGAACAAAGCGCGAGTGATTGAACTGGCTTCGCAACTGGTCTCGGCCCGGGAGCGACTGATCACGAGTGCGGAAGCGTTTCAAGAGATCCTGCACCGCTATCGCGCGATTGGTGACCGGACGCACATGCACGCGGCGTACGAAGCGCTAGAAGCAATGACTTCCGAAGTTGTGCAGATCAGCAAGGACGATATGGACTCCGCCCGTTCAATCTCCGGCCGGTTCGAACGCCTGTCGGCTCGTGACTGTGTTCACCTGGCGGTGATGGAGCGAATCGGCTGCACTCGAATCTGGAGCTACGATGCCGGATTCGACGTGGCGCCATCGATCCTCCGCATCCGCTAGCTCTTCTTCGCGCCTTCGATCGTCACGCCAGTCTTGGCGAGGCGCTCCTTGTTGCGTTCAAGGAACTCGGCCCACCAGGCCTGGAACTTCGATTCGAGCTTTTCGCCCGACTTGCGGAGCGCGAGGATGCGATTGAGTTCGGCGTTTACCGCTGACCGCAGCTCATCCATGGTGCCGTTGTTCTTGTAGACCCAGTCGGCGCCAGGTGCGCGAATTTCGAGCGGGATCATGCTTGCGAGGCGCTGGTTCGCCTCCTCTTCGGACATGCCGCGGGTTTCCTTGAGGCGGGTGCGGGCGATGTCGTTGTCGACACCGATGAGCCACGTCTGATCGCACCAACGGGCGTAGCCGGGCTCCATCAGGTTGACCGCTTCCATCACGCAGATTTCGTCCGGACCGAGTTCGGCGCGCCACTTGTCGATCTCGCCCTTGATCGCCTCAGTGATGGAACCCATGGCGCGCGTGAGCTTATTCATCTCTTCGGGCTTGCCGAACACCTTCGCGCCAAGAATCTTGCGATCGACGTAGCCATCGGGGCCGACCACTTCCCTGCCGAACGCCTCGACCACGCGGTCGAACCCGGGCGTTCCGGGGTCGTAGAGCTTGTGGACGAGCTTGTCGGCGTCACAGTGGTGGGCGCCACGTTCGACGAGGAGCTGGCCGACCGTGGACTTGCCGGCGGCGATTGTGCCTGCAAGACCGATGACCAGTGGGCCGTGGCCCGGACCGGGCATGTCAGTGGAGGTGCTTGGGCGGGAGGTGGCGTCGTTGGACAAAGAAGTTCCTCGGGCGGTGGTTACGTGCCCGAAGTTTCCCGACCGCGGACGCCAATGTCCAATCGCTAGCGAACCGCGAGCTCGCCGTTGTAGGCGGCGCGCAGCTTCGCGACGTCGAGTCGGCGCTGGGTCATCATCTCGGCGATCATGCGTTGAATGGCCGCCGGGTCGCCCGTCATCATCTCGTTGAATTCCTTCGGCACGATCTGCCAGGAGAGTCCGTATTTGTCCTTCAGCCAGCCGCACATGCTCTCTTCGCCGCCGTTCGCCGTGAGGGCGTACCAGAGGCGATCGGCTTCGGCCTGGTCCTCGCAACTGACCGCGAACGAGACGGATTCGTTGAAGTTCCAGCCTGCCTCGCCGCCCTGGAGCAGCTGGAACGGCTGGTCGTGGATTTCGATCTCCGCGATGGAGGCCGTGCCATCCGGCAGGTTCTGCCTGCTGGTGACTCGTACGTCTTCGAAGATGCCACTGTAGTAGTCGATGACTTCCTGGACGTCGCCGACGACCCACAGGCATGGCTGGATCTTGCGTTGCATCATGTTTCTCTCCTCGGCGGGTTCTTGGCTCCTCCACCCAGGCAGTGAAGGTAGTGCGTCCCTCTTAACCTGTCAACATATTTTGATGGTGTTATCACCCACGATTCCCGGCGTAAAGAAAATGCCCGGTGCGCGTCGCACCGGGCATTTTGCGATGGGCCAGAAGTATAGCCCTATGTCTTTTCGTTCGACATGACGACGGTGCCCGAGGCCGCGAACATGCCACCAACGCCGTGTGCGACGCTGATTTTCACGTTCGGCACCTGGGCCGGGGCGGTACCGCGGACCTGCCGCAGGCTCTCCTGGAGTGCGTACATGCCATACATGCCGGAATGCGTGTAGCTCAGGCCGCCGCCGTTGGTGTTGAGCGGCAGCTTCCCGCCGGGGCGGGTGTTGCCCTCGCGAATGAACGCGGCGGCTTCACCCGGCTTCACGAACCCGAGGTCTTCGAGGCCGTAGAGCGGAAGGTGAGCGAAGGCGTCGTAGATCATCAGGTGGTCCACGTCGTCGTGCTTAATGCCGGCATCGCGGAATGCGGTCGGACCGGCCACGCGGAACGCGCGGGAGGAGGTGAAGTCCTCCATTTGCGAGACCATCGGGGTTTCGACGCTCTCGCCGGTACCGAGGATGTAGACCGGCTTGGTCGGGAAGTCCTTTGCCCGGTCGCCCGCGGTAAGGATGAGGGCTCCACCGCCGTCGGTGACGAGGCAGCACATGAGCAGCGTGAACGGGTACGCGATCATGCGCGCGTTCAGCACGTCGTCGACGGTGATGGGGTCCTTCATCATCGCGTTGGGGTTGCGAGCCGCGTATTCGCGCTGGACGACCGCGACATGGGCGAGGTCTTCCGGCGTGAGGCCGTACTTGTGGAGGTACCGCATCACGGGGATGGTGAACATGGTTGGCGGGCCCATGGGTCCGGTCCACTGTTCGAACTGCATGTTCAAGCCCTGGCGGCCGCCAGGGAACCCGCCACGGCCAATACCGGACTTGCCGCTTTCGCCGTGGGTGATGAGGACGGTCTTCGCCAGGCCGGACTCGATCGCCGCGACTGCGTGGCGGACATGGATCATGAAGGAGCAGCCGCCGACGGACGTGCCATCGACGAAGGTTGGAGTGATGCCGAGGTAGTAGGCGACCTCGGTGGGGCTTGCGCCGGCGCAGGCGACGCCGTCGATATCGGAGGGCTTCAGGCCCGCTTCCTTCATGGCGAGGATGGCGGACCGGGCGTGGAGGCCGAGCTGGGAGAGTTCAGGGAAGACACCCTGCGGGCTCACCAGTTCGGCCGCGCCGACGATGGCTACGGAACCAGGCTTGGTCATGGTGGTGAACTATCCCTTCGCGGGCCGCCAGAGAGGCAGCGTCGTTTCGTCGTTGACCTTGTGGGGGGCGAGTTCCAGCCGCATATCAAGCTGGAGGGCTTCCGGGGTCTGGGGGCAATCGATGATGTTGGTCATCATCTTCACGCCCTCATCGAGTTCGACGACCGCGATGGCGAACGGGGTTTCGTAGCCGGGCATGGCCCGGTGGCTGATGACGTAGCTGAGCAGCTTGCCTTTGCCGCTGGCCTGGAACCATTCGACTTCGGCGAATGGATCGGCCGGGTCGAACGGGCGAGGCGGGAAGTAGGCTTTGCCCGTCTGCTTGTTGCGCTGAATCATCAATTTGCCCTCCTTAAGACCATCCCAATAGGGCTTGGTCTCAGGAGTGGCCTGGGGGGTCATCCGAGAGTAGTCGTGCAAGGAATCCTGCCAGGTAAGAGTCCGGGCCCCGCGAAGGGGTTCCGGCTAGTGAATGCAATAACAATGTCTACCGTGTGCGTGAGGGTTGGGCAAGTGGTGAGGCGCCGGGAGAGGCAGCACCGAACGGCCGGCATACGGGACCTGGAGCTATCTAGCCCCCGTGACGCCTCCGCTGCGGACGAGCA
>CALFYR010000501.1 GCA_937954195.1 uncultured Dehalococcoidia bacterium | reverse complement strand
TCGTGGAAGTGGTGGATGTGGTGCTCGCCCCGGCGGCGCTGCAGGTAGCCGCTGACCACGCCATGGGTCGGCGCGAACACCACCGCGAGCAGGAAGAGCGCTGTCGCGGTAAGGACGATGCTGGCGCCGGCCGCCGTCGCCGCATGAAACGAGATGTACAGGCCCAGGATGCCCGAACCGGCTGCGATCGCGACGCTCGCGAGCATCATCCGTCCGAGGCGGTCGGTGAGCAGCCGGGCAGTAGCGGGTGGCGTGACGATAAGCGCCAGGATCAGGATGTTTCCGACCGTCTGGAGGCTGACGACAATGGTGGCCGATACGAGCAGAAGCAGCAGGACGTCTAGCGCGAACACGGGGTAGCCGGCGGCGCGCGCCATCACCGGGTCGAAGGCCAGGAGCGTGAACTCCTTGAGGAGCGCGAGGACGATGACCGCAACAACCAGCGCGATGACGGCCGTGACGTACACGTCCGTCATCGAAACTCCGAGGATGTTGCCGAACAGGAGCGAATCGAGGTCCCGGCGGAAGCCGCCCTGACGGCTGAGCACCACGACACCCAGGGCGAAGAACGCTACAAAGATGACGCCGATGGCGGAGTCCTCGCTGACGCGGCGGCTGCGGGAGAGCAGCCCAATGCCCACGGCCGTGAGCGAACCAAAGATGAATGCGCCAATCAGGATGCTGCGGTCGGCGACGTAGGAGAGGACAACGCCGGGGAAGACGGCGTGGGCCAGTGCGTCGCCGATAAAGGCGAGGCCGCGCAGCACGACGAAACACCCCACGAGCCCGCAGAGGGCGCCGATGATGACGACCTCCATCATTGCCCGCTGCATGAAGGGATACTGGAGCGGCTCCGTAATCCAGCTCATCCGGCGCCCTCGAAGACGGCTACCTGGCCACCGAATGCGGCGCGGAGATTCGCGGGGGTGAAGGTCGTGGCGGTCGGCCCAAACGCGACCATTCGACGGTTCATGCAGAGCACATGCGTGGTTGTCGCCTGGACCTCATCGAGGTCGTGCGTGGCGACCACAACGGGGACGCCGCTGCGGGCGAGTTCCTGGATGGTCTCGTGGAAGATTGCGCGATTCGTGACGTCCACCCCGGTGAACGGTTCATCCAGGAGCACGAGGAGCGGTTCCTGGACCATGGCGCGAGCGAGGAAGATGCGTTGCTGTTGCCCGCCAGAGAACTGGCTGATGTGCCGGTGACCCAGGCCACCGAGCCCAATCCGTTCGAGGGCGGCGTCGGCCATGCGGCGCTCCTGCGCGCCCGGGAGACGGATCATGCCAAGGGAGGGGTAGCGGCCCATCATCACAACGTCGCGGGCCGTGACCGGGAAGTCCCAGTTCACCTCCTCGCGCTGCGGGACGAAGGCGACGCGCGAGGCGCGCTTCCGAATTGGCTCGCCGCCGAGAAGGATCTCCCCGTGGAGCGGCCGGATGACGCCGGCGATCGCCTTCAGCAGCGTGCTCTTCCCCGAGCCGTTTGGGCCGATCAGACCAGTGATGGTGCCTGGTTCGATGCGGGCGTTCGCGCCCGTGACCGCGACGTTCGCTCCGTAGGCCACGGCGACATCGCGAACCTCCAGCACGCCGCCTGCGCGGTTGGAATCGGAACCGTGAATGGACGCTCCTGTTATTTCAGTGCCTCCGCAATCTTGCGTGCGTTAAAGAGCAACATGCCGTCGACGGTCTCGGCTCCGCTGCCTTCGGGGCCGAGCGAGTCAGCATACAACCCCTCGACGATGGTGACGCCGGTATCGTTCGCGAGCTGCTCGGCAACGGAGGGGTCGACCTCGGCCTCGGCGAAGATGGCCTTCACGCCCGAGTCGCGGATGAGGTCGCTTAGTTCGGCGAGTTCCTGCGCGGAGGGCTGACTGCCCGAGCCCGTGCTGGGGATCACGGCGCCAACGAACTCCAGGCCGTAGGCACGAAGGAAGTAGCCGAAGGCATCGTGGTTGGTGACGAGCTTGCGATTCGCCTCGGGGACTTCGTCGATCAGTGCCTGAATTTCGGCGTCGACTTCGTCCAGCCGCGCTTCGTAGGCTTCGCCGGCGGCGCGATACGCATCGGCGTTGTCCGGGTCGGCTTCCAGGAGTGCGGCGACGATGTTGCGGACCATCACCTTGACGTTTTCCGGGTCGTGCCAAACGTGCGGGTCGCCCTCATCGTGGGCGTGGTCCTCTTCGGCTTCGTCGTGGTCGTCCTCATCCTCTTCGTGCTCATCCTCTTCGTGGCCTGCTCCCTCGAAAACCTCTATGCCGTCGGTCACGACGACGACGTGGTCCGCGCCATCTGCCCCTTCGATGATGTCCTCGAGCCATTCATCCAGGCCGATGCCGTTCATGAATACGAGGTCGGCATTGCGGAGGGTCACCGCGTCCTGCGGGCTGGGCTCGAAGTCGTGCGCATCGGCGCCGGAATCGAGCAGCACGTCCAGGCGAACCCGATCACCAGCTATTTCGCGGGTGAGCGCGCCAATCTGGGTGGTTGTCGCCACGACGCGAACGCGGCCTTCGTCGTCATCGCCGCCACCGCCGCAGGCCGCCGCGAACGTGAGGCCGAGGGCGGCCACAATGCCAGCAACGAGAATGCTCTGAACATGGATCCGCATGAGCGCCGTCCTGAGAGGAAGTATCACTTGTGCGGTGATGATATTAGGTCTCAAAACGACGGGCAAGCGGTTAGTTCCTTGGCGAAGGGCCGGCGTCGAAAAGGTCGAAGCCGGCCTGGCGGGCGGCGCCGGCTGGCTCAGGCTCACGAGGGCGCAGCGATGGGCGTCTCGTGGGTGCGGCGGGGGTGGCGACCTCCCGCTGGACCACGCCGCCGCCCTCCGCATCGATAGTGCGCACGCGCCCTGATGGGAGGGAGATAACGGTGCTGGGAGCAACGCTGACGAATCGGTCGGGAGTGCACGTCAGGAGGATGACCTGGACGTTGCTCCCCGCATCGGCGAGCACACGGCCGAGCCGTTGCACGCGCTGCGGGTCGGACCAGCCGAGCACGTCGTCGAGGACGAGCGGGACCCCGCCGGCTTCGCTGACGAGCGAGGCGCAGGCGAGCCGCATCAGGATTCCCAACTGCTCCTTTGCGCCCCCACTCAGCTGCCGGAAATCGAGCGTTGTGCCATCGAGCGTGCGGCGGGCGATCTTCAGGTCGGCATCGAGCTCGACGGCGAAGGTGGTGTTGAAGACTCGCCGTCCGAGTTCGTTCAGGCGCTCTTCCAGCGGGCGGGCATAGGAGCGCTGGGCCGCCTCGCGGTAGCGCTTCATGGTCTCGAAGAGCATGCGGGCGGCATCGGCGCGCTGGCTGAACGCATCGAGCTCCGTTTCGGCGGCGGCCTGATCCGAAAGTGCGCGTTCACGCTGCTGATGGAGACCCGATTCCCCGGCATGAGCGAGCGCGCCGGTGAGGCGGTTCAGCTCATCCTCGGCCTGGCGGAGCTGCGTCGCGAAAGCAACCTCGCGTGATTGGGCTTCTGCGACATCGGCGGCAACGTCCGGCAGCGCTGCGAGATGCTCGCGCGCCTCGTTCAGGCGGCTATCGGCGGCAGCGACCGCGTCCGCGGCTTCACGGCATTCCAGGGCAAGGGCATCATCCGCGAGTTCGGCGCGGCGGCTGGCGAGCCACTCCTCCTGGCGTTCACGCTGGGCGGTATCGGCTTCCAGCTCGCGTTCGATGGATCGGACGCGGTCGGCGGCAGAGATGGCGCCGTTCTGTGCGGCACGGAGCGCTGCTTCCAGGGGAGCAAGCTCGTTCCGCGCGCGAGTTTCGGCTTCGCGGGCCGAGTTGGCGCGGTCGCGGGCTTCCTGCAGCGTGGCGGGCATAGGGGCCACGGCTTTTCGCGTTTCGGTGTGGCGGAGGCCCCGCTGGCGATCCCGCTCGATCTTCGCCGCGAGGTCATCCGGCGAAGAGAGGTCGTCGAGGTCCGCGCGCACCTGGGATTCAAGATGGCGACGCTCGGCAACGGCCTCGGCACGCTGCTGTTCGAGCGCGCGAGCCTCCTCCAGGCCGCTGACGTTGAGGTCGCGGCACCGCTGTTCGAAGGCGCGAACGGCGGCATTCAGGCGACGCTGAACATCGGCGACCGACTTCCCGGCGGAGACCCGCACCTCGATGCCGCCGGGAACGCGAATTGATGTCGTGGAGGAGACGGGGATGTTGAGGCCGTCGGATGGCACCCCCCGCGTCGCGCCATCCACCTCAATAGTGACGTCGGATGGCGCGAGGACTTCGACGCGGGCTTCCTCGGCCTCCAGGCGGGCCTGATCGATGGCGATGGCGCGTTCGGCGTCCTCCAGCTCGGTGATGATCCGCGGATTGACGGCGCAGGAGTTCAGGAATTCAGCGGCGGCACGGATCTTTTGCTGAGCCGCGCGGACACGTTCGAGCCGAGCGGTCATCTGCTGGACCTGGAGTTGTTCGTGCATGTAGCTGTAATCGCCCTGAGCGACTTCGACGGCGGCGACAACCTTTGCGAGCTTCTCGCGGGCGGCCGCGACCTGCTGCTCGGCCTCGGCAAACGCGTTCTCGAAGACGGAGAGCCGGGCACTCGCATCGCCGAGCGCCGCACGGCGGGTATCGATGCTCGTGGCCAGCCGGGCAACCTCGGCTGCGGCGTCGGTGCGGCGTTCCTGGAGCGCGTTCGCGCTGCCGAGGCGGGACTGTGCGACGGCGAGGGCTGCCTCGAGTTCCCGGACCGATGCGGCTGCCTCGTCGCGTGCCCGGGCCCGATCTTCAAGTTCCGCGCGGGCCGCAGCAGCCCGTTCACGTTCGCCACGGAGGCGGCCGATCGTCTCATCGAGGGAGCCGCAGCGGTCGGCCATCGCTTCCAGTTCGCGGAGTTGGGCATCAAGCCGGGCGGATTCGGTTTGGTGGCGCTGCACGGCGTCGCGCCGGGTAGTGTATTCCTTGTTCTCCCGGCCCGTGCGAGTGAAGTAGAGGAGATATTCGCCTTCAACGCGCTCGAAGAGGGTCTGCTCACGTTCGCCGCCGAGGCTGCTGATAGCGGCCTCATCGAGCGCTTTCGCAATCGAGAGGTTCCCGCCGATGCTCACTTCATCGAGTGCTTCGCCCTGGAGCATGCGCAGCGCTTCCCAAAGGGCGACATCGGTAGTCTCTTCCAGGATGTGGCGGACACGATCATGTGCTTCGCGGCCGGTCAGGTCCTCCCGGCTGGGCGATTCGATCCGAAGCAGGGTCTGGTGGTTCCGGTGATAACGCTTGCGGTACTCGAAGCGATACGGCCCGGTCGAAACCGTCACCTCGATTTCGGCGCCGGCGTCCCGGTCCACCGGCTTCACGGCGCGGACGCGCTCGTTCTCCGAGGAGTCCGGGTACTCGAAGACCATCCAGAGCGCCTCGGCGATGCTCGACTTGCCGAGCTCGTTCTCGCCTTCGATGACGACGACGCCCTGGCGCGGCAACTCCAGCCGATACTCGCGGATGGCGCGGAAGTTGCGGATGACGACGCGTTCGAACCTCATGCCGCCCCCTTCGCGAGCCGGTGCAGGAGCGCCAGCGCATCCTGGGCGGTTCGACCTGCGATGCCGGGATCGGCGGCGAGGCCGGCAAGCTCTTCCGCCGCGAGCGACGCAAACCCGTGCAGCCCAAGTTCGCCAAAGTCGGCGTCATCGGCGACCACCGCCAGGTCGGTGTGGCGTTCCCAGCGTTCAATTGCCGCGAACGTGTCGGAGAAGTGGTCGAGCACCCCGTCGAGCTCGGTCCGGCCCGCTAGGCTGAGCGTCCCAACGAAGGAGAGCTTCACGATCGTCCGGTCCTTGGAGGGGAGCCCATCGAGCCAGGTTCGGAGCCGCGTGACATCGCCGCGCTCGCCAAACGGGAATGTCTCCCGCACGAACTTCCACGTCGCGACGCGATGACTGCGGACATCGCACTGGCCATTCGCCGTATCGACAGCCAGGACCCACCCCGGGTCGTCTTCGTCATAGTCGGTGGGTTCGGGGGCGCCGGAATACCAGGCCTGGCCACCCAGGCCGACATCCGTTCGCGAATGGCGATCGCCGAGGCCAACGTAGGCAACGTTGCCGTTCGCGAAGGAATCGCGCAGCGGTTCGAGGCCGATAATCCCGGCCTGACCAACATCCGGGACCAGCGATTCGACCTGCCCATGGCCGATGACTACACACGTGCCCGCGAGGCTCGCGCAGCGTTCGAGGGCGCCGGCAAGCGGATCGCCGCTCGCCTTGCGAGACCGGTAGGGTGCGCCCACCAGCCATTCGCCGGGCGCGACCTCGACAGGCTGTTCCGTCAGGACGTGCACGTTCGGCGGACGGTTGGATTCGAACGCGGCCGAGAGCCAGACGGAGCCCGGGCTGAGCGCATCGTGATTGCCGGGAAGCAGGTAAAACGTGATGGCCGCCTCGCGCATGGCCTCGAGGGCACGGGAGAGCACCCCGCGGTCCACCAGGTTGCTTTCGAACACGTCGCCCGCGACCGCCACGAATGCGCAGCCTTCGTCCCGCGCAATGCGGCCGATGGTGCGAATGGCTTCGATGCGGGCGTCGGTGAAGCGGGCCTGCGCGGCGGGTCGCAGGAAATGCCGGGTCATCCCCAGCTGCCAGTCCGACGTATGCAGAAACCGGACCATGCTTGGGCGAGCCTACCAGAACATGCGTGCGAACGCGAACGGAAGCCGCGGGTGTGTCGCGGGATTTCTTCGTAAAGACGGAAAGAATTGCCTTGTGCCACTTTATTCGGGAGTTCCCTTATTTCCCCGGGCGATAGGCGAGGCGAATCATCCGGGCATTGCTGCGGTGCGGGTATCACGCGGGTGAATCCGCCCAGAATCGCTCAGCCCCGGAGCGTGCCCATGCCGAAAGACCGTTGTCTCGCCCGGTCGACCTATCTGCGGAACGCACGTATGGTGAAAATCCGTGCTTGGCTCTAGTTCGCGCACGGGCAGCCTTGAATTCCTGAGTTCCACTCGGCAGATGCTCCTCGTCGCAATCAAGAACCGCGGTGAGGCGACGACCGAACAGCTCGCCCGCGAAACGTACCTCTCCCCCGGCGCGGTCCGCCAGCACCTGCTCTCGCTAGAGGCGCAGGGCCTGGTGTCATACATGAAACTGCGCGAAGGGCCGGGGCGGCCGCGCCACGTATTCCGCCTCACCGGCCAGGGCGAGGACCTATTTCCGCAGCAGTACGCGCAGGTGGCGAACATCTTCCTCGCGGCCATAGAGGCGGAAGACCCGGCCATTAAGGAGCGCGTCTTCGAACGGCTCGTCGGGTTCCAGGTGGAACAGGCGCTGCAGCGCGTTTCGGCGCGGTCGCGGGCCGAACGCCTGCTCGAGGTCCACGCGCTCATTGAACGGTATGGCTACTTCCCGGAACTCGAAGTGCTCGACAACGGGCCCGCCCGGCTGACGCTCCGGCACTGCCCGCTGCTCAACATCGCACGCAACCACCCGGAGATCTGCGAGGCCGAATGCACGGCAATCGTCGAAGTGCTGCCGGGCTCGTCGATCGCGCGCAGCGCGCACCGGCTTGAAGGTGACGCGGTCTGCACGTATGAGATTGACTATGAGGAGAGCGAGCGCCGCTAGCGCCGAGCCATCCGCCACTCCCTCCGCTACCCTTGAGCGATGACCGAACCTTCTGAGCCGATGCGGCGCGCGATCGAAGCGGCCCGGGCCGCGCGTGGACGCACGAGCCCCAACCCGTGGGTCGGCGCGGCGATCACCCGCGATGGCGAAGTCATCTCCGTTGGCGCGACTTCGCCCTATGGCGGACCACATGCGGAGGCTTCGGCGCTGGCGAACGTGGACGCGCGGGGCACGACGCTCTACACGACGCTCGAACCGTGCGTGCCGTTCGAAGGGAAGAAGACGCCGCCGTGTTCCGAGGCGATCGTCGCGGCCGGAGTGGCGAAGGTGGTCATCGGCATTCTGGACCCCCATGTCGGCGGGCCGGGAGTCGCCCGGCTCCGGGAGGCGGGCATTGAGGTGGAGGTTGGGGATGGCGCCGAGGCGGTGACCGAGTTGCTCCGCCCCTACCTGAAGTTCCGCGCGACCGGCCGGCCGTACGTGATCGCCAAGTTCGCCGTGAGCCTCGACGGGAAGGTTGGCGCCCCGGCGGCCGGCATACGCTGGCTGACGAGCGATGCCGCCCTCGCGCGGGCCCATGCCGACCGCGATTGGGTGGACGCCATCATGGTGGGCAGCGGCACCGTCATCGCGGATGACCCGGCCCTGACGGCACGGCCCGGTGGGGCCGAAGCACAACGCCAGCCGGTCCGGGTGGTACTTGATGCGCGTGGGCGGACACCGCCCGGTTCCCGTGTGTTCGGCCCGGCGGGGAAAGCCATCGTCGCGACGACGACGGATGCGCCGCGCGAGTGGCGTGAGGCCATGACCGCGGAGGGCACGACGCTCCTGGACCTGGAGCCGGGCGACATGGGCGTGAACCTGGACCAGCTGCTCGACACGCTCGGACGGCGCGGCATCCTCTCGCTCATCGCGGAAGGTGGGCCGGTGGTGCTCGCTTCCCTGTTCGAAGGCGGGCACGTGGACGAAGTCCACGCCTACGTTGCTCCACGGATTCTCGGCGAGCACGGCATCGCGCTTGAGCTTCCCGGCGCGGGGCCGCTCACGCTTGGGGAAACCGTCATCGAGGCGCTGCCCCCGGACGTGCTTGTGCGCGGGTACACTGGGTCGTGGGCGCAACGGCTCGCCCTGTGACGTTCGAAGGCAAAGGAGGCCACGATGGCTAACTGGATTGTGGTAGGCGGCCCGGAGATTTTCGGCAAGACACGGGAGATGGGATTCACTCGCCACGGCTTCAAAAGCACGCGGCGCAACATGGCAAACAGCATCAAACCCGGCGACCTGCTCGCGTTCTACGTGACCGGCCGGAAGCAGTTCGCGGCAATCGCGAAGGTCACGAGCGACGTGGTGGAAGAGCAAACACGCATCTGGCAGAGCGACAAGAAGCCGAACGAGATGTACCCGTTCCGGGCCGGGATCGAGCCGGTGATCGTGCTCGATGAGGACCAGTGGCTGGACGCCGAGCCCTACCACGACCGCTTCCAGTGGACCCAGAAGTGGCCGCGGGCGAATTGGACGCTCGCCTACCAGGGCAACCTCCACCAGGTCCCCCAGGAAGACATGGACCTGCTGATGAAGGACATGAAGGCAGCACAGAAGGTGAAGGCCTAGCCATCAGCTGGTTTCGCGACCCTTCTCCGACGCGCGCTGAACGGCCGCCGGACAGGCACGTGTTGGTCTACGACGATGCGTGCGGTTTCTGCACTTCGGCGGCGCGGTGGATTGAGCGGCGAGCACGCGAACCGCTCAAGTTACAGGGGTTCTC
>CALFYR010000500.1 GCA_937954195.1 uncultured Dehalococcoidia bacterium | reverse complement strand
CCCCAGCCGCCTGGAGGCGGGGTTGGCGGGATAAGGTGGCGAACATCGGCGACACGGCCGTTTTCGGATTCGGGGAGGCCGATGTAGAAGTCGGACAGGCCGATCGGGTCGAGGATGCGTTCGCGGATGTAGGCGCGGAAATCCTTGCCCGTGCGGCGTTCGATGAGTTCGGCGATGACCCAGTGTGCGCTGGTGGCGTGATATTCAAAGCGGCTGCCGGGTTCCCAATTGAGCTTCCAGCTGGCGAAACGGGCGAGGCGCTTTTCACGGTCGTCCCAGTCGTGGGCGGCGAAGGGGGCGTAGGGGAACCCGCCGATGTGGAGCATGACCTGCTCGACGGTGATGTTCTCTTTCCCGTTCGTGCCGAACTCGGGAATGATGTCGGAGACCCTCTCCTCGATCTTCAGCAGGCCGTCTTCACAAACGGTCCAGGCGGCGGCGCCGACAACAGCCTTGGTGCTGCTGAAGATGGTGTAGAGGGTGTCGTTGGTGGCCGGGACTTCGGATTCGACACCGTTGTGCTGGACGGTTCCGAAGGTACGCACGCCGGCCAGCTTGCCGTTGCGGGCGACGGCGACCTGGGCGCTGCGGAGGGTGCCGTCATCGACATCGCGTTTGGCGCGGGCGAAGACGGCTTCGAGGCGTTCTGATGGGATCCCGATGTCTTCGGGTTTGGTTGCGACCATATCTGCGAGGACCACGTGCGTCCCTCCGGGGGTGAGTGCGGTGGGGAGGATACGCCTGGGGAGGGAAGGTTGGTAGGGGAACGAATGGGCGGCGAGGGTAGAATGTTGGGCACGCCCCCGTAGCTCAGGGGACAGAGCAGGCGCCTTCTAAGCGTCTGGCCGCAGGTTCGAATCCTGCCGGGGGCGCCAGTCTTCCTGAGACCCGGGCCACATTCCCCAATCTCACCAGCCACTACTCTTTCCCTTCGCATGCACGAACTGCCCACCACCGTCCGGATGAAAGCCGCTGCCATTGGGGCGGAGGACTGGTTGGCGGCGTTGCCCGGGATGCTTGATGACCTGGAGCGGGAGTGGGGGATCAGCATTGGGGAGGCGTTGGAGGGCGGGTCCGAGGCGTTTGTGGCCCCGGCCCGGAGAGCGGATGGGAGCGAGGCGATCCTGAAGGTGCTGATGCCGGTAGACCCGGCCGCGGCGGAGCACGAAATCATGGCGTTGCGGCTGGCGGGCGGGCGAGGGATGGCGCGGCTGTTGGAGTCGGATGTGGCGCGAAGGGCGATGCTGCTGGAACGGCTGGGGCCTACGGTGGCGTCGCTGAAGTTGCCACGCAGGCGGGAACTGGAGTTGCTCTCGGATGCGGCACGGGAGGTGTGGAGGCCCGTGGACGAGTGGCGGTTCCCGACTGGCGCCGAGAAGGGCCGTTGGCTGATCTCGTACATCGAGGAGATGTGGGAGTCGCTGGGACGTCCGTGTTCGGAGCGGGCGGTAGCTTTCGCGCGAGAGTGCATCGAGCGGCGGGTGGCGGCGTACGACGCTTCGCGGGCAGTGCTGGTGCACGGGGATGTGCACACGAACAACGCGCTGGTTTCGAGCGATGGGTGCTGGTTGATCGACCCGGACGGGTTGCTGGCGGAGCCGGAGTACGACCTGGGGGTGATCATCCGCGAGGACGCCATCGATGAATCGGACCCGCTGGGGTTGGCGCGGTGGATGGCGGAGCGGACGGGGACGGATGCAGTGGCAATCTGGGAGTGGG